>JAYSUN010000117.1:0-5882 GCA_043719045.1 Hyphomicrobiaceae bacterium
CTACGAGGTCGAAATCCTGCGCGGCGAGGCTCAAGCTTCATTCGTGATGGACCATGGCCGCTTCGGGCCGCCTGGCGTTCGAGGTGGGAGTGCCGGCAAGCCCAACGTCGTTCGAATTCATCGAGGGGCAATCACCAGCATCCCGACGCACTTGTCAAAAGATCAGAACATCGGATTGCAGGCGGGCGATCGGGTGGAGGTTATGACACCCGGCGGCGGCGGCTATGGTGAGCCAGCCCAGCGTTCGTCTGCTGCCATCGCCCGCGATCTTCGGCGTGGCTACTACACGGCTGATGAAGTCGAAAGCCTCTGGCCTGGGAGTGATCGCTGATGGTCATCTATCATCGGCCGCGGACGCTGGATCAGGCTCTGCATTTGTTGGCAGCCGATCCGACTTTAAAGGTGCTCGCAGGTGCGACCGATATCTATCCGGTTAAAACTGCGCGCGCAGGGTGGGGGCAGATGCAGCATCCCGATGTTGTCGATCTCGGGCGCATTCCAGGCCTGACCAATATCGACGAACACGCGGATTACTGGGAGTTCGGTGCCATGACGACGTGGAGTGCGCTGGTAACAGCCACATTGCCTCCGCTGTTCGATGGCTTGAAAGCCGCAGCACTCGAGATTGGTGGCATTCAGATCCAGAATCGCGGCACCATCGCCGGCAACATCTGCACAGCGTCTCCGGCTGGCGATAGCATTCCCTGCTTGCTGGCACTCGACGCCTCGGTGCAACTGACATCAGCGAATGGCGAGCGCGTGCTGCCGCTCAGCTCATTCATCAGTGGATACCGACGGACGGTGCTGGACGCGAGCGAGATTGTGACCGCGATTCATGTCCCGAAGCAAACGGGTGCGGGGCATTTTCTCAAACTCGGCGCGCGCCGCTATCTGGTCATCTCGATTGCAATGGTGTCCGGCGTATTTGATCAGTCGCGTGACGGCACGATCCGTTCGGCGAAGATTGCAGTCGGCGCGTGCTCGGCGGTTGCTCAACGGTTGCCGGTTCTTGAGAGGCGCCTTCTGGGGTTGCGACCCGATCGGATCGAGGTTGTTGATCATGACTTGGCCCATCTCGCTCCAATTGACGATATCCGCGCCAGCGGGGCCTATCGGCTCGCGGCCGCGAGACAACTCGTCGCCGATCTCCTGAGTGAACTGGGCGCTGCTACGCGGAGGATAGCGTAATGGATGCGACGTCTGGGAAGAGCCTGATCCGCTTGACGCTGAATGGAGACGCTGTCGATTTCCTGGCGGAGCCTTTTGATACCCTCGCGGATGTCCTTCGCAAAGGCGCGACGGCTCGAGGCATCAACCCGCAGACCGGCACAAAAATCGGCTGCAACGCTGGCGACTGCGGTGCTTGCACCGTGTTGCTGGACGGCGCGGCCGTGTGTGCCTGTCTTGTCCCCGTCGGACAAGCTGAAGGCCGCCGGGTGGAAACCATCGAGGGCTTTGGCCGCGACGAAATGGCGGGTCGCCTCGTCGAGGCGTTTACGGAGCACGGCGCAGCGCAATGCGGTATCTGCACTCCCGGTATGATCGGGGCGGCTCGCGCGCTGCTGTTGACAACGCAACAGCCCTCGCGCCGCGAAATTGAAGCGGCCATCGGTGGTGTGCTGTGTCGATGCACGGGGTACATCAAAATCATTGATGCGATCTCAGCGGCAGCGTCTGCCACCAATAGTCTGCCAGCCGGAACCGGTGGTGTTGGCACCCGCGCCAAAAACCATACAGCTGAAGCGGCGACGATGGGTTGCAGCAAGTTCGGTGCTGACATGGCCCTTGACGGCGCACTCGAGATCCGTGTCATCCGCTCACCACACGATCGCGCAAGTTTTAGCGTCGGCGACCTCAAGGCCTTTGCGACAACGCACCGTCTTGAGGCGGTGCTGACCGCCGCAGACGTGCCGGGCGAAAACTCGTTCGGGGTGTTTCCCAACACCAAGGACCAGCCCGTTTTTGCCGACGGCCACGTGCGTTTCCGAGGCGAAGCTGTCGCAGCCCTTGTCGGCTCGTCCGCGGCTCTGGCGAGCGTTGAGACTGCGGCCTTCCCCATCATCTGGGAACCACTCCAGCCGCACGTGGGTATGGATGCGGCGTTGGCAACAGGCGCTGAGCCGCTGCACGTAGCCATACCCGACAATGTTCTGACCCGTGGCAATCTCAGAGTGGGTGACGTCCGGCGCGGGCACGCAGCGGCCGCTGTGACCGTCGAAGGGACTTTCGAAACCGCTTTTGTTGAGCACGCGTACATCGAGCCAGAGGCCGGACACGCGTTCCGCGAAGGCAACCGTATTGTCGTCTCGGCGTGCACCCAAGCTCCGGCCATGGACCGCGAAGATGTCGCTCGCGTCCTTGGCGTGCCAATCGCAGATGTACGTATTGTTCCAACGGCCTGTGGTGGCGGTTTTGGTGGTAAACTTGATGTATCGGTCCAGCCGATCCTCGCCGTTGCGGCGTGGCAACTGAACCGGCCCGTGCGGCTTGAATACACCCGCACCGAGAGTATGGCCTCGACGACGAAGCGCCACCCGGCCCGGATCTGGGCAAAGGCCTCGGCCGACGCTGCAGGGCGGCTGACGGCCTACGAGATGACCGGGGATTTCAATACGGGCGCTTACGCGTCATGGGGTCCGACGGTCGCCAATCGTGTGCCAATCCACGCGCATGGGCCGTATCGAGTTCCGAATGTCTGGAACCGCACGCGCGCCATCTTTACAAATGACACGCCGGCGGGAGCATTTCGCGGGTTCGGCGTGCCGCAGTCGGCGATTGCCAACGAAACGCTGATGGATGATCTGGCTGAAAACCTCGACCTTGATCGCTGGCAGGTCCGCCGGATCAATGCGCTTGGACGAGGCGACGTCACAGCATCGGGCCAAGTCCTTCACGCCTCAGCTGGCTTGCCGGAATGCCTCGATGCGCTCAAACCGGCGTGGGAAAAGGCGCTGGGCCTGGCGGCTGCACACAATGCCGCGAGTGTACGCTTCAAGCGCGGAGTCGGCATCGCCGGCATGTGGTACGGCTGCGGCAATACCGCTTTGTCCAATCCAAGCGAGATGCGCGTGACATTGGGGCGCAACGGTGTCGTGACAGTGTGGAGTGGTGCGGTTGATGCCGGCCAAGGCGTCTCGACCGTTTTGCTACAGATCGTGCGTGATGCACTCGATATCGAAGGTCTCGACATCCGCATGTGCGCGGCCGTCGGCGACACCGATCTGACGCTTGATGCCGGCAAGACCTCCGCATCGCGCCAGACATTCGTTTCAGGCAACGCCGTGCGGCTCGCAGCTGAAAACCTGCGGCAGCAACTTCTGCGTCTGGCCAACGTTCCGCCCGAGGCGCCAATCAAGTTGACGACTGATCAAAGCATGACACCCATCGGCAACGGCAGTTTGGGCGCCGATACTGCCGGCATCGCTCGTTTGCACTGGGGGGGTCGAGGTGAGCGCGCGATGCCGTTGTCGGCTCTGTTTGGAGACGGTGTGACCGAACTTGAGGGTTTCGGTCGCTATGATCCGCCGACCACCACTCTGGACGCCGACGGCCAAGGTGTGCCGTACGCGACGTATGGTTTTGCGGCTCAGATCGCGGAAGTGATCGTCGACACGGCGCTGGGGACGACGCGAGTGCTGCATATTCATGCCGCCCACGATGTTGGCCGAGCAATCAATCCGACCCTTGTCGAGGGTCAGATCCATGGCGGCATCGCTCAAGGTCTCGGTCTCGCCCTGATGGAGGAATTCATTCCCGGGAGGACTGAAAATCTGCACGACTATCTCATCCCAACTGCGGGTGATGTTCCGCCGATCACGACCTACATCATCGAAGCTGCTGAGCCTGAAGGCCCGTTTGGTGCCAAGGGCGTTGGTGAACCCGCGCTGATCGCAACAGCGCCAGCGATCCTATCGGCCATTCGCCATGCGACCGGCCTGACCATTCGGAAAGTTCCGGTTCTGCCGCATCGATTGTGGGCGGCGTTGCAAAGTGTTCGTGCATCAATGAGTTAGAGCATGTCACAGACGCTGTGGATGGTTGACTTGCGGCGTTCAGAGAAGGTGCAAGGCGATCCGACGCTGCGGTTTCTGGCTGTACCGTTGCAATTTCGTTGGCTGATCAGAGGGATTTCGCGCGGCGGGAGGGAACGTCGCGCGGCGGGTCAATTTGAGTTTGCGTGAAGTCCTTGTCCAAACTGCGGGCCTTGTGCGCTGCGCCCCTCGACCGGTTCAGACGTTTCGCGCTATCATCTTCGCAACCAAACAAAATCCAGGGAGGTATTCTTGACCATACATTCGCGCCGTTCAACACTGGTCGGACTTGCGGCTGCCGGCGTGTTTGCGCCGGCGCTTGTCAGGGCGCAGGGAGCGTACCCCGCCGGGCAGACCATTAAGATGTTGGTCCCCTATCCCGCGGGGGGGGCTACCGATATCGTTGGCCGCACCATCGCTGATGCACTTGCTGAGTTCTGGAAGGTAACGGTCATCGTTGAAAACGTGTCGGGCGCCGGCGCCAATGTCGGCATGGACCGGACAGCCAAGGGTCCGACGGACGGCACAACGCTGTTTGTCGTGCCGCCGAACATTACGACCAACCAGTTCCTGTACAGCAAACTCGCCTATGATCCGGAAAAGGATCTTGTTCCAATTGTGCAAGTATCCGCATTTTCGAACTTGCTCTGCGTCAAGAAAGGCATGACCGAAATTAAAACGGTTCAGGATCTGATTGACCACGCAAAAAAGAATCCCGGCAAGTTGAACTATGCCTCATCGGGCGTTGGCACAACGATCCATCTGTCAGCTGAGTTGTTCAAGCGCATGACAGGCGTTGATATGGTGCATGTTGCCTACCGTGGGTCTGCATTGGCGCTTCAAGACATCGTCGGTGGTCAGGTCGATGTCATGTTTGACAATCTACCGTCAATCTATCCGCAGGCCAAGGAAGGCAATGTCCGCGGTATTGCTGTGACCCAGGCCACTCAATCGCGCTTCGCGCCGGAGTATCCGACGGTTGCGGCAACCGTCCCCGGTTTCGACGTGCAATCATGGTTCGGCATCGGTGTCCGCGCAGGTGTCTCAGCCGAGATTATCAAAAAGATCGAAACCGACGTGGTGGCTGTCTGCAAGACGGCCACGGTGCGGGAGCGTTTGGCGAAGGCCGGTATGGAGACCGTCGGCTCGACGCAGCCGGAGTTCTTGAAGTGGGTCGATATCGAGCGCAAGCGTTGGGGTGGACTGATCACTGACCTTAAGATCAAAGCTGAGTAACGGGGCTGGCGTGATCTTGGTGGGGCGCTGCAGCCAGTGCCTCTGCCGAACTGGTGGGAGTGGCCGCGGCGCTCAGACAACATGTGCCAAATGAGTTCCTTGAGACCGTCGCACGGCGGTCCAACATAACCCGTGGATGATCCGAAATCGCCTGGCAACAGCGCAGTCGTCTGGGAAGGGCGACATCCGATGTGTCTTATACCAAGCCGCACAAACACTGACTTGTGCGGTTTGGTATCCGCGCGCGGGGCTGGCCGGGTGGCCGCGCCAAGAAAAGAGACTACCAGCCCGCAGTCCCCAAGAGAAAAGAGTCAAGATTTCTGCGGGCTGGTCTTAGTCGCTTGTCCATCGACCGAGTGTTGCGTCGTGCCTTGGTTGATCGGTGTTCCGGCTCGACTGGTATCAACCAAGGTGCGATGAACGCCACACTCAGCCATTGATTTTGCTCGTGGCCCTATTGTCGCGCCAAAATTGAAAGAAGTCGCGGCAATGCAGCAATTTTGGCGCGACGGGCCACTAGAGCAGTTTCCGGTCAACTGCAGCAAAAGCGACCAGCACCGAAGCTGGGGCAGTTTCAAGAGCCAGATCAGTTGCAAAGCGCGCGCCAGCCCTTCT
>JAYSUN010000118.1:0-2159 GCA_043719045.1 Hyphomicrobiaceae bacterium
CAACGCCACACTCAGCCCATGATTTTGCTCGTGGCCCTCATGTCGCGCCAAAATTGAAAGAAGTCGCGGCCATTCAGCAATTTTGGCGCGACGGGCCACTAGACCGTGATCGGAGACGTGGGAAGCGTCGATCGGGCAAATCCCGCGACCAGACAAGAATCTAGAGCATGATCATGCTTCCATCAAAATCGGTCACGCTTTAGAACTGACACGAAAAAGGGCCCGATCGGCCTGCTCCGCGACAGGCGAGCCAGTGGTCTATCTTGCATTTTTTGAATCCACGTGATGCGTGGACGGGACACCATTTTGGAGCTTGCGATGACGCTGTCAGTTGCCCAGTTGAATGCCCTGATCATGCCGATGCTGCCAGGCTTGCTGGGGGTCGAGGTCATCGAGGCTGGGCCGCAGAGGGTCGTCGGGCGGATGACTGTCCGTGCAGACATGTGCACTGGCGGAGATATCTTGCATGGGGGTGCGTACATGACGTTTGCCGACACGCTCGGCGCGCTTGCGACGGTCCTCAACATGCCGGCCAATGCACGGACAGCAACCATTGAATCGAAGACCAATTTTCTAGGCGGCGCGCGGGTCGGCAGCGTCGTGACTGGAATTGCCACTCCGTTCCACGTCGGCAAAACCACGCAAGTCTGGCAAACTCAAATTACGGGTGAGGATGGCAAGTTACTTGCGGTCGTCTCACAGACGCAGATGGTCATGCTGCCCAAGAGTTGATTGATTTTGGCCACGCGCAAGGGATGCAAGGGCGATGCGCCGCGTTGCAACACCGTCCGGCAGGTTTTAAGAAGCGGGATGTTCTGTCGCCGCATAAGTCCCCGGCTTGTCGCTTTGCTGGCCTACGCGCTGGTGGTCAATGCTCTGGTCTGGTCCGGGATTGGCGGGCATCGGGTCAATTCTTCGGGCGTGTTCGCTTTCTGCATAGGCGGCGATTCTGCTGCTAAGCTTCGTGCTCGGTCCGCGCTGCCGGTCGAGCCAGCGTTGCATTGCGAGATTGCTTGTGCCAGTGCCGGAGCGTTGACATTGGCCGTGACCGTGGCGCCTGTGCGCGCTGTTTTCGGCCAAACCATTCAGGCAGACGTTTTATCCCCTAACGCCCTCGCCGCGACCCGTTGGCCTTGGCAGGCTCGTGGTCCGCCTCTCCTCGTGTGACATAGCGCCTGGACTTTTCGATTTCATTTCACACGGACCTGCTCATCATGAACCCGATCAAGCGCCGCGGCATCTGCCGGTGGCAAACCCACGCGCTCGCATTAGCATTTGTAACTTGCTATTTCACGGATTCTCTAGGCAAGCCCATAATCAAAGGCGGGCCTATTGCGCGGACTCAGACAGAAGCAGCCGGCGGGGATGCGCGCGCATTGACGCCTTCAAATCCAACACCAGTGATCAAGGTACAGGCTACCGCCGCTCCAAATGAACCGGTCGTCAAATTCGGTGATCTGACGATTAGCGGTCCTTGGACGCGCCAACCGCCCGATGGTGCCCGCGTGGCCGGCGGCTTCATGCGCATCACCAATACCGGCAAGACGCCTGATCGGCTTGTTGGCGGCAGTGCTGCTTTCGCCAAACGCGTCGAAGTCCATGAAATGGCCATGACAAGCGGTGTCATGCGGATGCGCGAACTCGCTAAGGGGTTGGAAATCAAGCCCGGCGAGGTGGTCGAGTTGAAACCCGGCAGCATCCACATCATGTTCATGGACCTGACGACTGCGCTCAAAGCCGGAGCACGAACCAAAGTCACTCTGGTGTTTGAGAAGGCGGGTGCCGTCGATGTTGAACTGGTGGTCACACCCGTGGATGCGACGAAGCCAGCGACTGGTCATACCCATCACTGAGGAGCTGGTCCGCCAATGACAGTTTTGAGAGCCATTCGATATTTTGCGTGGGCGGCGATCGCGGTGCTGGCTGCCGCGGCCGGCCTTGCGGCTCTTGGTTGGACGCCGGGTGCTATCGACCCGACGCGAATGCCGCTGGCCGCAGCCATTGGCGGGCCTTTTGAGTTAACGTCTCATGAAGGTAAGCGGTTCAAGAGCTCGGACTTGGCGGGCAAGCCGTTTGCGGTGTTCTTCGGTTTCACCAATTGTCCGGATGTCTGTCCCACGACCATGCTGGAACTGACCAATCGCATGGAGGAACTTGGT
>JAYSUN010000119.1:0-5877 GCA_043719045.1 Hyphomicrobiaceae bacterium
GTTAAAGCTACTTGTCGGCCGGCATCGTGGGCAATTTTGGCTGCGCGACGGAACGCGGCTTTGCCGGCGTCGGAGTCGAACAAATAGCCCTCCAGATACACCACCTTCGCTGACGAAATTGTCACCGCATGCAAGTCGGCCTCGGTGAAATGAGTCGAAATGCCAAGCAAGGTATTCATCGTGCGCTCACCGTCGGGGGTGACCAGAATGAGTGAACGCGAAGTGCCGGGAACACCGCCTCCCTTGGCAACCGGAGCATTGCCGAACGCCACGCCGGAGGCGCGCACATCATGAGCAAAGATGCGGCCGAAGTCATCGTCAGCCACCTTGCCGATGAAGGCCGATTTACCGCCAAACGACGCTAATCCAACTGCAGTATTGGCAGCCGAACCACCGGACAACTCAATGCCTGGACCCATGCCAGCATAGAGGGCTGCGATTTTGGGCTCATCAACGAGGCTCATGGAGCCCTTGGGGCAGCCATGCTTGGCCAGATAGGCATCGTCGCAGCGGCCGATGATGTCGACGATGGCATTGCCGAGGGCGACAACGTCAGTGGTGGGCGCGGACATGAGGGCTCCTGAAGGGCGTCGGGGTTAAGGGGCCGAAAGGGAAGGGCCCCGTTTTTGCCTTTCCCTATAACGGTCTCACGCATGAAGACCAGGGGCGAATTCACCCGGTGCCTTGCTACCAGAGCCGCACTGTGGATAGGCGCTGAGGTCGTGCTGGGCTAGCCATCGATTGATTTAGCTGCCCATTCCGCAGCCTTGCGCCCGACCAATGGCGCCAAACTGGTCAATTGCTCACGATCAAGGGTCCGCGACAGGTGGCGGCAGATGCTGCCAATGAGCCCTGGACCTTCATAGATCAGGCCCGTGTACAGCTGAACCAGAGATGCACCCGCCTCGATTTTGGCAAGGGCCGCGGCTCCACTGTCGATCCCGCCAATACCGATCAGTGGGATGCGACCGCCTGTCAATTGACAGACTCGGGCCAAGACAACAGTTGCGCGTTGAAACAGAGGGCGGCCCGACACGCCGCCAGCTTCGCCTGCGATTTTGGCGTCTTTGATCCCGTTGCGTGCAAGGGTGGTGTTGGAGACCGCGATACCATCAACAGCATGGGCGATCAACGTGGCAACGACTGGCGCCAGATCGGCGTCGGCGATGTCGGGGGCAATCTTGACGATGATCGGCCGTCGCAGCTGGCCGGCGGCCACAAGACTGGCGCGCGCCGTCATCACGCGTGTCAGCAAGGCGTCGAGAGCCGCCGGTGCCTGCAGGTCGCGCAGGCCCGGTGTATTCGGGGACGAGATGTTGACGGTAAAAACGTTGGCGACCTGATTGAAGGTTTCGAGGCCGAGAACATAATCCGCGGCCTTGTCGTCGGTGTCTTTGTTCGCACCGATGTTGACGGCAATGATGCCATTCGGCCGCCGGGCCTCAAGCCGGGCGAGTGCCGCGCGATGGCCGCCATTGTTGAATCCAAGACGGTTGATGACGGCGCGGTCGGAGATCAGTCGAAAAACGCGAGGCTGTGAATTGCCGATCTGCGGTCGCGGCGTAATGGTGCCGACCTCGGCAAAGCCGCAGCCAAGACCCAGGACGGCATCAGGCACACGCGCATCCTTGTCGTAACCGGCGGCAATCCCAATCGGGTTGGGAAAATTCAATCCGAATAGGGTCTGTGCGAGGCGCGGGTCACTGCTGGCGGAGGTTCGAGGATACAAGCCCGCCTCAAGCGCTTTCAGCGACATCTCGTGAGCCGTTTCCGGATCAAAGGCGAACAGCAAGGGCTGGGCCAGGCCAAACAGGCTGCTCAACATCAGATCATCTCCGCCGGAAAAACATGCAGGCCATCCGGGCCGAGCGGCAACGGCTTGGTCCAGTTGACAAGCGCCATTGCTAAGGGCTTGTAGAGATGGGGAAACAGCGCGCCCCCGCGTGATGGTTCCCAGTGTAGGGCAACCCCGCAGGCAGCGGCCTCGACAGCTGCCACTACGAGATTGGACCGACCCGTAAAGTGTCTCGCGGCAGTGACAGGCGCCTGCTCAGCTGTCGAGAAATGGATGAACCCGTCGCGCAAGTCATCAGCCGAGCCGGAATAGTGTCCGACGACAACGGCGGCATCCCATGCGCCCAGGTTCTCGATCTTATAAATCCATCGCACGATCGTCGTCATTGCCGTTGTCTCAACCCCGATTCTGGGCTTCCCGTAGCCCGTGGTGCGTCCGAAAACCAGCGGCAAAATGCCAGCGCATGTGCGGTTCCCTCTTGCCCCCGGCAAAGACTCCCCTGTAAGCCCTCAAAAAGGCGCTCGATCCACGCGGGACGCCCTTTTTTGCTGCGCCTGCCACAACGTGAACGAGGACTTGCTATGGCCAACGTCGTTGTCATGGGCGCCCAGTGGGGCGACGAGGGCAAGGGGAAGATCGTCGACTGGCTGTCGGAGCGCGCAGACATCGTCGTCCGCTTCCAGGGCGGTCATAATGCCGGACACACGCTGGTCATCGGCGGCAAAGTGTACAAGCTTGCACTGCTGCCATCTGGTGTCGTCCGTGAGGGCAAGCTGTCGGTCATCGGCAACGGCGTCGTCGTCGATCCCTGGCATCTCGCGAGCGAGATCGAGAACCTGCAAAAGCAGGGCATCAGAATCACCCCTGACACGCTGAAGCTGGCCGAAAACGCCACTCTGATTCTGCCACTGCACCGGGAGCTCGATCAGTATCGCGAAGCCAATGCCGCCGGCCAGAAGATCGGCACAACCGGCCGCGGGATTGGTCCAGCATACGAAGATAAAGTCGGCCGCCGCGCCGTCCGCGTGCAGGATTTGCGCAATTTACAAAATTTAGGGCCCAAGGTTGATCGCCTGCTGGTCCACCACAACGCGTTGCGCCGGGGACTGGGACAGCCCGAAATCTCAAAAGAAGCGCTGATCGCGGAACTGACCGCCATAGCTCCGAAAATTCTGCCCTACGTCGATACGGTCTGGGACACCCTGGACAAGGCGCGACGCGCCGGCAAACGCATCCTGTTCGAGGGCGCGCAAGGGGCGCTCCTCGACATCGATCACGGCACCTATCCCTATGTGACTTCGTCGAACACGGTCGCAGCACAGGCGGCGGCCGGCTCCGGCATGGGCGCCAAGAGCATCGGCTACGTGCTCGGCCTCGCCAAGGCCTATACCACCCGCGTCGGCTCCGGGCCGTTCCCGACAGAATTGCTGGGAGCCGATGGGAAGCCAGATGCAACACATGACTTGATCGGGACCCGCGGCAAAGAATTTGGCACCAACACGGGGCGCGCACGTCGGTGCGGTTGGTTTGATGCGGTGCTGGTCCGCCAAATCTGTAAGATCGCCGGGATTGATGGCATTGCGTTGACCAAGATGGACATTCTTGACCCGATTGCCGAGTTGAAAATCTGCACGAGCTACGAACTCGACGGCCAACGGATCGATCGCCTGCCCGCAGGGATGAATCAGCAGAGCCGCATCAAGCCGATCTATGAATCGATGCCTGGCTGGCAATCTTCTACAGCGGGCAAGCGCAGTTTTGCCGAGTTGCCGGCCCAAGCGATCAAATACGTCAAACGCATTGAAGAGTTGATCGAATGCCCGGTGACACTGTTGTCCACCAGCCCCGAGCGCGACGACACAATTCTGATGCGCGATCCTTTCGAAGACTAAATTTGTGCTTAATCCTAAAGTATTAGGTGACATGCCGAAGGCCGATGGAATCGGTGCGGTGTCAAGGGCGGGCGGCATGCAGCTGATCTTGCACAAAACTGCGCGACCCAAGTTGACCGCCGCCCTAAGCTTGGTCTTTGCGATCACCTGTCTGTTTCTGTCAACGCTCCCAGCTCTCGCCCAACCCAAGTTTCCGCCGCTCGGCGGACAGCGAATTGTTGACGAAGCCCGCATTCTGTCAACGCAGGATCGGGTGGAGCTGGAAGCCGTTCTGAAGGAGTTGGAGGGCAAGTCTTCCGACCAGATTGTGATCTATGTGGCGAAGTCGTTGCAGGGCTTTGAGATCGAGGATTTCGGCTATCAGTTGGGGCGCTTCTGGAAGATTGGCCAAGCAGGGATTAACAACGGCATCGTCCTGATCGTTGCGCCCAATGACAAGAAGGTGCGCATTGAAGTCGGTCGCGGTCTCGAAGGACAAATGACCGATCTGATGTCCGGAGTGATCATCCGCAATGCCATTTTACCGGCGTTCAGACGTGGTGATTTCCCGGCCGGGATCAAGGCCGGGACGCGCGACATCAAAGACGTGCTGCTGGGCGATGCTGAGGCTGTCAAAGAGCGCGCAAAATCTATCAAGCCGCGCACCCAAAGTCCGGATATCGCGCCATTGGTGGTGTTCGCAATCTTCATCCTGATCTGGATTCTCGTCATTCGTGCTGAAACCCAGCAGGCGCGCCAAACGCCGGCGTCGATGCAACGTCGGCGGCGCGGTGGCGCGGTCGTCGTTCCAGGCGGCTGGGGCGGGTCGAGCAACTGGCCCTCTGGCAGCGGCAGTTGGGGCGGGAGCAGCAGTGGCAGCAGCGATAGCGGTGGCTTTTCAGGTGGCGGCGGCGACTTCGGCGGTGGAGGTGCCTCCGGCAGCTGGTAGCTGCACACGATGTTTGTGTGACATGCTTGCCCCGGATCAACGGGAACCCTACGGATAAGCCGAATAGTTCATGTAACGACGGAGCCCACAGCTATGACTACCCCTTCGAGACCTTCGCGCCAGTCGACCCGTCCAGCCTCGCGGTGGCTGGCGCCATTGGTGGCAATTGCCGCTGGCTTGGCGCTGGCGGGCTGCGGAGTGAACAACATCCCGACTTTCGAAAACGAAGCCAAGGCCAAGTGGTCGGAAGTCCTGAACCAATACAAGCGTCGCGCCGACTTGATTCCGAACCTGGTTGAGTCCGTGAAGGGATTTGCTGAGCAAGAGAAGTCCGTATTGACTGGCGTCACGGAGGCCCGCGCCAAGGCCACGAGCGTACAGATACCGGCTGACATGTTGTCCAATCCAGAAGCCATGAAGAAATTTCAGGACGCACAGAATTCTCTAGGTGGTGCATTGCGGCAGTTGATGGTGGTGTCGGAACGCTACCCGGACATCAAGTCGAACCAGAATTTTCTTGCACTGCAACAACAGCTGGAAGGCACCGAGAATCGTATCTCAATTGCACGCCGCGACTACATCGAACGCGTAAAAGTCTACAATACCGAGCTGGTGACGATCCCTGGCCGCTGGTGGAAGTCGCTCATGTATCCAACTTCAAAAGAGCTGGCGACGTTCGACATTCCGGCTGAAGAGCAAAAGGCTCCCCAAGTCAATTTCGGCACCAAAAAACCTTGATCGACGCGCTTCCCCTTTGCTGTCAGGCCCCAGCGTGATCAGACCCCAGCGTGATCAGGAGCGGGCGCGCGCCACTCTTGGCCTCAAGGCAGATGCAAGGTCACCGCGGCGGGCGATATCGACCGCCGCCAGGCCAAGCCAGTCGGCCAGCAAACAGAGTTCCGCTGCGAGCGGATCAGCAATCTCAGTCTGATCCACGTTTGCTTCGGCGTGGCTGGCGAGGACGCGCAGTGTCGAGGCGGCTCGATCCGCTTTGAGATCCAGGCGGGCGACGATTCTGTCGCCCAACAGGAACGGCAGCACGTAATAACCGTGCGTGCGCTTTTCTTTAGGTGTGTACAGCTCAAGGCGGATGCGGGCTCCAAACTGAGTCTCAGTCCGCCCCCGCTGCCAGATCAGTGGATCGAACGGGACGAGCAAGGCGCGGGCATCGATCCGCCGAGGCAAACGTGTTAGAGCTGGCATAAAGGCCATCTCAGACCAGCCTTCGACGGCGACTGGTTTTAATACACCGGCCTCAACCA
>JAYSUN010000120.1:0-2158 GCA_043719045.1 Hyphomicrobiaceae bacterium
GCATGGAACATGCCTGGCACCCGAAGGAAATACCGATCCCCGTGAGAGGTGTTGAACGCGCCGCGCATCGTGGACTGATGCTGATCAATATCTGGCTGCGTCCATCCTTCCGCCTGCATCGTTGCAGCGTCACGCGTGATCCATAGAGCGGGTTGCGTCAAACCGTCTTGCTCAACGATAGCGGGCATCGGTGCGTCCATCACAAGGCAGGCGATCAGTCGCGCGTCCGACCGGCACGCTTCACTGGCAACTATGCCACCGATGGAAATTCCGAACACTCCGACCCGCGAAAGATCGAGCGCCCCGGTCAGAATACCCATGGGATCGGCGCGGTTCATTATTTCCAATTGATCCAGAGCAAAGAGTACATCTGAAGAAAGGTAAGGAATGATGCCCTCCTCAAAAGGCACTCCATGCAATCGGGGTGTCTGCTCAATGGGCAAGATACTTTGCTGAATTAGCGGGTCGATCTGGTCTTTCGAAAGCCCAAAGACGATCTGCCCGTCCGGAAAAACTACCGAGGCCGCCATATACGGCTGGTCCAGTGCGACGACGATGTATCCATGCGAAACCAATTCCTCGACCTGAAAGGTGTTCATCTGGCGGTACCCGGTTAACCCTTCTAGAAAGATCAGGATCGGGTATTTGGGCTGACTTTCTGACAAGGCCGCAGCCGACACGGCGTTCCCGGTCGCGTATTCCAAATGCGCAAAGATAAAGTCCGGCAAGCTGTGCAGCGCTGCCTGTGCCTGCGAGAATGCACGGGCGTCCGCGATATAGGGGGCTTTCGGCGAAGCGGCGGCGCTGGTGGCGGGATACCAGACTTGAGCCATCAGCGACCGTGCATCACCCGGATCGGCAGAGAAAACCTCGGCGCGACTGGCATCAGTCCAGTGATAGGTCAGAGTGCCTATGGCATAGGGGCCGGTCGGAGATGGGATGTGAAACACTGGGAAAGCTAGCGGAAGTGCGACCGAAAGCACCGTGATCGAAACCCCAAGAAGGGCGGTCAAAATTCGGATAGCGCCACTGCAACTGATTGGCAGTGTGCTTGATCTGCCGATCAACTGCGCCAGCCAAAGCAAGCCGAACAGCAACGAAACGCCATAGGCTGGTAGCATTTGCCAACGCGTGCCTTCAGCCAAAACGTGTGCAGCAACTATCACCAGACCGACGGCCGCGGAATGTCTGATCCACGAGATCCAACTTGGCATCGGCATCACCAGCAAAGCAAGCTGCGCCACGTTCCAGATCAATAATGTGGTCTCAAGGGGGCGCATCACAGTTTCTTTCTGGAAACGGGGTGGGCGAAGCGACATCACAACTTACACGTATCGGCTATATCATGGGTTTAATGGCGTCGGTTGCGCCAAATGAACACCTTGCCTTCTGCGAAACGCAGAAAGTCTCCGCATCAACTCATCGGAGGCACTGAAAGTCTTACAAAAATTCAATTTAGTCAGCGACTTAGGAGTTGCCCTCTTTTGATCTCAGCGGCTGTCTGCACCCATCGCAACGCAGCCCGGAGGCCCCATAAAACCCCTGACAACCCACGAAGAATTCTGCCTGAAGAACGCGGCGCATTTTGTCGCCGCACGCGGCCGCACGCCCGCCACCCGCACCCGTGAGCAATTCGCGACCCTGCCGCAGGCGCAGGCTTTTGGCGCAGCGATCGGCGACGGCCGCACCATGATCTACGCGGTCACCTCCCTCGGCCATTCGACCCACATCATCAACGCCCGAAGGACCAAGCCCATGAAAACCAAATCCCTCACCGCAGCGCAGATCGACACGCTCGCCCGGCACCTTTCCGAAGCGCCGATCACGCCCAGCGTTAGCGCCAAGAAAGCGGGCGACAATCTGGCTCAACTTTTGGTCGCGGGATCGGCCAAGAGCGCGCGGCCCCTGCTTTCACCTCGACCATGCCGGCCGACACATATGATCAGGCGCAGGCCCGGCTGATCTTGGTCCTGAAATACGGCAATAACGATCAGCCCAGCGAGGCGATCCCGCCGGTCGCCGAAGAACCAAAGGCAACGGCAACCCCCGTGATCGGCAAACGCCAAGCCATCCTCGATCAGGCCCGGACCGGCGCCTTGCCGGAACCACCGGATTTCTCCAAACCCACCGACACCCGTTTCCGCGCCAAGCTGGCCCA
>JAYSUN010000013.1:0-6783 GCA_043719045.1 Hyphomicrobiaceae bacterium
GCGCCATCTCAACGCGCTACCACAAGCTCGCAAACACATTCCTTGCGGCGGTGGCGCTGGTGTGCGTTCTGCTCTGGCTCAACTGACGACAGGCCCTAGTGCACTGGCGCATTGGCATGTCAATAATATTCTCTTTGATCAGCCCGTGACTGCAGCGTCGCTTTGAAGACTCTTCGTGTTTGGTGGCGGCCAGCCGGGTCGGGCTAAAAGCGACTGAAATTCGTACAGACTTCGCAGTCGGCGGCGGCGCGCAGGCCCCGACGGCAACAATCGCAGTACTGGTTGGACCGCGTGGCGCAGGGCCGGATATGTATGGCTAGGAAAGGCACGTAAACGCCGTGCAATGGCAATTGCTCACCCCTCCGCGTCAGTCTGACTCGGGCCGCCGGCATTGAACGGCTTGCGGGCGTCTGATTCAAGCTTCGCATGCAGCGGGGCAGCAACGATTCGGGTGACGACACGGACGGCCTGAAGCCGGTGGTGATGTCGTTGCTTGGCAAGATCGACATGCTTCTCAATGAGGTCAAGCGGCTGAACGCTCGCATCGCCGAACTCGAAGCACGCAACGGCCAGCCGCCGAAGACGCCGGACAATTCTTCAAAGCCTCCGTCAACTGCGCAGAAGGCCAACATCGAGCCGTCGCCAGCGATGAAGGCGCGCAAAGGCCGTGCCGGTGTCGCGCGCGCCTTGTGTGAAAAACCCGAAGCAACGCGCGACATGTACATCGACAGTTGTGCCTGCGGCACAGCGCTTTCCATCGCCGACCATGTGCTCGCGCACGCCTATGATCACACCGACCTGCCACCGATCAGGCCGATCACCACGCGCATCAATCTGCACAAGGCGACATGCCCATGCTGCAAGGCGCGCGTGACCGCCAAGCCGCCGGCCGACATGATGCCCGGCTCGCCGTTCGGGCCGACCATCGTCGCGCTGGTGACCTACCTGCATGCCTGCCAGATGATCAGCTATGCACGCATGATCGAGATGCTCGACGGCGCATTCGGGCTCAAAATTTCGGAAGGTGCGATCGCCAACATGCTCGCGCGCGCTGAACCTTCGTTCGCACACCGAGCCGACGAGATCGCGGCGGCTGTGCGCGCCAGCGACGTGATCGCGTCGGACGAAACGAGCGCGCGTGTGAAGGGCAAGACGTGGTGGCAGTGGACATTCAATTGCGCCACGGCCGTGTACCACGTGATCGCCGAGACGCGCGGCAAGTGCGTGCCGACAGGCTTTCTTGGGCTCGTGAAGCCGAAGGTGTGGCTGTCAGATCGCTATGGCGGGCAGGGCCGCCTCGCCGACGCGCATCAATACTGTCTCGCGCATCTGATCCGCGATGCGCAGTATGCGATCGATGCCGGCGATGCGGTGTTCGCGCCGAAATTCAAAGCGCTTCTGCAGAACGCATGCGCGGTCGGGCGACGACGATCGACACTCGCCGACGCAACCATTGCAGCGCATCGTCGCCGTCTTGCCAACGAACTCGTGCGCCTGCTCGACTGCGTGCCGACCGTCGCCGCGGGGCGCAAATTGCGCGACGCCATCGATCTCGAAGCGCGCGACAAGCTGTTCGTGTTCCTGACCCGGCGCGACATTGAGCCGACCAACAACGCCAGCGAGCGAGCGCTGCGCATGTCGGTCATCTTCCGCAAGGTGACGAACGGCTTTCGCTCGAACTGGGGCGCCAAGGTCTATGCTGACGTCTGCTCCATCGTCGGCACCGCCCGCATCACAGGCCAAACTGCACTCGCGGCCATCCGTGCCGCACTTGCCGGACCCGTGGTTGCCTGATCAGGCGGCGACGGGGGTGAGCAATTACGTGCGATGCGCTAGAAATTCATTGACACAAACCCTGTATGACTTGGCGTGTTCTTTCGCCCATCAGCGTGATTGTGCCGAAGTTGGTTGAAGGGGATCTCATCTGACGCTTTGATCCCCTTCAGCGTGCAGGTAGCCTGCACAGGTGCCAACGTCTCGCTTTGGTGAGGCGATCCCCGTCCTACTGGCGGTGCCAGCGTGCAGCGAACATGCGGTCTCAGCCTAGTACCTGACTCCGTAGCGTCGCTGGTGCCCCTGCCCCCAAACCGGTTCTCACTGATAAGTAGAGTCCGTCATTACCTTGGCCCTGACTAAGCCGGGCGCTGCGTGGTTGCGGACAAGCCTGCCCGAGCCCCAAAGCTCTGCAAACTTGATGCGCCCCAATTGAGACGGCGGAGAAGAACCGGACTGACTGCCAAACAAAGACATTTCCTACGGAGCTGACTTGACGTCCCTCAGGTAATCTGTGAACCGTGTGCCTTTATCAGTACGTAGGAGTTTGCTTATCATGCTCCATATTGTCAATCGTTCTTGCAAAAAATGGCGAAATTGCTCCATTTCTCCTTGCGGTCCGACAGCGGCTATATCCTTCTACACCCTATTGTCAGCGCTTGCGCTATCTCCTGTCGCCGGTGCGCAGACACTGCTTTTGCGATCATCGACACTGACTAAAGTGTTCACTGATCAATCGTTGGTCATCAAGGCCAGAGTTGAGTGTCGCGTCTACAATGAAGGCAACCGGCGGGTCACGGTCTATTGCCACGACGGCTACGAATGTGCGCCCGACGACAAATGTCGTCCCGGTTTTGAGATGCGCCAACGAATGGAACGCGAGCGCGAGGAAAAAATGCGCGCTGCCAACGAAGAACTCCAGAGAATTCGCCAGGAACAGGAGCGAGCGCTAGCGGAAATCAACCGAGCCCGACGCGAGGCGCAGCGGTTCGAACGGCGAGCGAGCGAGCAGAATAGTCGGAACATACCGTCGCCGCGGTACGACATGGGGCGCTACAATCCAAACGGCCGTCCGATGGTTGGTGCAAGGGGAGATTCCCAGAATATACCCTCGCCGCAATATGGCGCACCGCGACCGCCACAGCCTGTCGCAAACCAGCCCATGCAGCGGCAAGCGGCGCAGCAACAGCGCCAGTTGATGCGCGTGCTCACGGAATGGCAACCCAGCAAGATTCCGCAGACGAGTAGTTCGCCTGCGTCAGCATCGCAGAACCCTGCCCCGACCCCGCCGAAGCGCGAGTTGTTTGGATCAATTCCTGTCGCAAGCAGTAGACTGCCCGACGCCCCATCACCACAAAACATCTATGTCAGCGGTCAACTGGACAAATCACTAGCGCAAGCAGAGCAGGAGAAAGCATCTGAACGGCAGCAGTGGAGCGAGGCCATTGTCGAGCATTTCTTCAACCAAAACTACAAACCAAACATGTCGCCCGCTGAGCGAAATGTCTTCGACAAGCATCTTGAAGAATTGAAGGCGCTTGCCTTGAAGAACGGTGCTGACGTCAAGGATTTCGTCAACAAGAAGCGGTTGGCGACCGGCCAGACTGTTCGACCATCACAGCCTGCAGAAATGCCACGAGGGCGCGGACGGAATTGCAGCACCATTACTGGTGGCACTCTGGGCGTTGATCCTCAACCATCCTGTGCCGTCTCAACGAAGACATGGCCGGCCATGTCGAAACTCCTCAAGGAGCGAAACAGCACGGCGAATCCACCCACTCCGGCCCGTCGTGAACAGATCAAAAATGAGCTGGTGGGCTACTGGCTCGAACTTGCCAGGAACGGACAGAACATCGACAGGATGCTCAGGCACAAGGTTGCAGCCGGAGACGATGTAATCGAGGCTGGGGAGGCCGCCATCAAGCAAAACCCAGGCCTTGTTCAAGTCTCAAAGGCAGGAGAGACGGTTCAAGCCACGGACGATGATGCCGCCGTTAGAGAGGCCAATCGGGCGATCGCGGATCGGCGGAGCCGCTGTGCGGTCCACACGACCTTTACCGGATCGACTTTCGCTGGAATTCCGGAGGAGTGCCATCCACAGATCTGCGGTGAACTCGCGGTCATGGTGCGTGATGG
Source organism: Hyphomicrobiaceae bacterium (assembly GCA_043719045.1). Classification (GTDB taxonomy): domain Bacteria; phylum Pseudomonadota; class Alphaproteobacteria; order Rhizobiales; family Hyphomicrobiaceae; genus JABFRJ01. The sequence goes on from JAYSUN010000013.1 coordinate 3,910, forward strand.
CAAAAAGGGGCGTGCCGACGTACCACAGTCTTGCCATGCGGAAATTGACAGGCTGAATGCACCCGCCGAATTTGTCATGATGGACGAACCTGACGTAGATGCCGCGTTCAAACAGGACTTTGCCAATAGCCTAACGATCAATACGGCAGCGCCCGGCGCAACGGCAAGCGATGCCGATGACCCGGAAATCAGCCTGTTCGATCGCGTCCACCAAAGATACGGCAGTCTGAATCAGGACGGACAATTCCGGAAGGGGAAAGCGCCATGAGACATGGGCTCTTGGCAGTTGTTGTGATTGGCCTCATGGTGTCGCCGAACGCAACAGGGCTTGCTGGATTGACCAGCGGACTGGTTCGGCATACGCGGCCGCCGGGTGGCCTATTGCACCCTGTTCAGTCGACGGGCGAAGATGCGAACGTTCGGGCCTGCAACACGCAATATGATGTTGATGCCTGCACTCGGGTCATTGCGGCGCGCGCACAGGGCGAAGACAGTGACCGCGCAAATGCCTATTTGGATCGAGGTGATGCCTACAGGGAAAAGGGTCAGAATGAGCGCGCACTCGCCGACTACGCGGAGGCCGCGCGCCTGGCTCCGGATGATCCGGATGCCTTTGCAAAGCGCGGTGACTTGTTACTGGCTATGGGAAAGCCGGATGAAGCTATAGCGGCTTACAGTCGACTTCTGGGTGTCGACGACAAGGATCCGGACGCATTCTTCAGACGCGCCCGGGCCTACCAGGCCAGTGGCGACCTCAGTCGCGCGATTGCCGACTATGCTAGCGCCATTGGCATCGATCCCAAAGAAGCTGAGTACTATAACGCTCGTGGCATTGCGCTGCAGATGATGGGCAGCAACGACAAGGCTGTTGTCGACTACAGTGAAGCACTTCGTCTCAATCCTAAATATTCCATGGCCCGCATCAATCGAGCTGACGTCATGCTAGCTGTGGGGGATGTTGAGCAAGCGGTTTTTGAATATGGAGAGGCAATCAAGGCAGCGCCGGACAACGCTGAGGCTCTCATCGGACGCGCTCGAGCCTATCGTACGAAGGGTGAGCTGTCGCGGGCGATGATGGATTTTGACATGGCCGTGCGTTTGCAGCCAGCCGATGCGGACTATCGCAACGAGCGTGGAGCCGCGTTACAAGCAAGTGGCCACTCTGCAGACGCGATAACCGATTTCGACGAAGCAATTCGATTGTCCCCCCGGATGGCCGCTGCCTTTTTGAATCGGGCGGCAGCCCATTTTGCACTTGGCAATGCCGAACGCGCGAAGGCTGATCTGGATGACGCAATTAGGGTCGACCCGAGTGCACCACTGCCTTATCTGGCGAGGGCGCGATTGGCCATGGCGAAAGGCGATATCGATGCCGCGATAAGCGACTATGAGGTATTGATCCGGATCGACCCCAGCGATGCAGATGCCGTGTTCCTGCGAGGTAGATCCCGTCTCGCCAAGGGTGACATTGATGGCGGCTTGGCCGACTATAGTACCGCGATACGCCTTGCTCCCAGGGAGCCCGAGTATTTTATGGCGCGTGCAGATGCAGCGCGTCTAAAGGGCGATTTTGATCGCGCTGTCGAGGATTACACTGAGGTTACACGCCTGGCGCCCAAGCTGCTCGTCGCTTATGTAGGTCGTGCCGAATCCTATTTCGCCAAGGGCGAACTCGATCGCGCCGCAGCGAGCTATGGCGACGCCATCGGGCTCGCGCCGGCCGAACTCAGCCTGTACAAAAAGCGAGCCGCAGTTTTGATAACCAAGGGCGATTTCGATCGCGCGATCGCTGACTATAGCGCAGCCCTCAATGTCGACGCCCTCAATGCGGCGCTGTATTCTTTGCGCGGTGTCGCCAACGGCGCACGAGGCCACCGGCAGGCGGCGGTCTCTGATTTTGACGCGGCGATTGGATTGGACCCGAGCGATCCCTATCGCTACATACATCGCTCCTGGGCCTACTTGAAGTTGGGCCGAGCCGAGGCCGGGCTGCCCGATGCGGATCAAGCCATTGCCATGCGGCCTCGGCTCGCGCCGGCTTATGCCGCACGTGGGCTCATCTTTGAAGCGCTCAGTCGAACCGACGAGGCTATTCTGGATTTCCGCAAGGCACTGAGTTTTGCCCCCGGTCTCGGCGAGGCGAAAGACGGACTTGATCGCATTGAGACGACGCGAGGCAACATGGATGCTTCGACTATTGATACCGAGAGCGCGCGCAGAGACGAGGCATCACGCAAAGTTATGATCGAAGCGCGAAGGGCGCAAGATGCAATGAAATCTGCCGAGATGCGGCGCCAGGCTGATCAAAGGATAGCTGCACTGGCGGTTGAACAAGCCTCCAGGGAGCGCAAAGCCCAGGAGGACAAGCGCGACGAACAGTTGCGCGAGGTCATGGTGGAATTGCGCAAGGCGCAGGAGGCGTTGAAGGCCGCCGAGGAGCAGCGGCTGACGTCGCTGAAGGCAGCAGCCGACGCGCAGTCGGCTCAGGCTGCCGACAATCAGGCAACCAAGCGGAGGGCACAATTGGCCCTGGAGATTCGGCGCGAACTGAACAGAGTCGGATGCGATAGCCGATCCGCGGACGCCGACTGGGATCCATCGACGCGGACGGCAATGCGTGAGTTTCTGCGCCTCGCCAAATTGGATTTGCCGTCGGACACACCATCAGACCAAGCTCTGTCAGCGCTGCGGGCGCAGAATAACCGTGTCTGTCCTCTTAAATGCAGAAGTGGTGAGACCGAAAGCAACGGTCGGTGCGTCATATCCAAAGCGCCGCCGGTTGAGGAACGTGCGCCGAAACCTCAGGCTAAAAGGCCAACAACACCAAGCCAAGCCGCCGAAAAACCGGTCGACAAGCCGGCCTCTGGCTCCAAT
>JAYSUN010000121.1:0-5867 GCA_043719045.1 Hyphomicrobiaceae bacterium
CTGATGGTGCTCGGTCTGATCATGTTGACCTTCCTCACTCAAGGTTCAATGGCCAAGGCCTTGTTCATGGCCTGTGTCGGTCTGGTGTTGGGCCTGGTCGGGCTAGACAGCATCACGTCACAGCCGCGCCTGACCTTCGACAGTATTCATCTGATTGACGGAGTCGGTATCGTGCCGCTGGTCATGGGTTTGTTTGGCGTCGCCGAGGTTCTGTACAACACCGAGCAATTGCTCAGACGCGAGATCGTCACGTCGAGCATTGGCAATCTGTTGCCGAGCAAGGCAGACTGGAAGCGCAGCTGGGCGCCGATTGGACGCGGTTCACTACTGGGATTCTTCCTGGGCGTGTTGCCAGGCGGCGGAGCTGTGGTGGCGTCGTTCAGTTCCTATGCGCTTGAAAAGCGCCTGTCGAGGAATCCCGAGGAGTTTGGAAAGGGAGCGATCGAGGGTGTTGCAGGGCCGGAAGCTGCGAACAATGCCGGGGCAGGCGGCGCGTTTATTCCGCTGATGACGCTTGGTATTCCGCCCAACGTGGTGATGGCGCTGCTGCTTGGGGCGTTCATCATTCATGGGCTTCAGCCTGGACCCTTGATGATTACCCAGAACCCGAAACTGTTCTGGGGCATCATCGCCAGCATGTACATCGGCAATGTGATGCTGCTGGTGCTCAATCTGCCGCTCATCGGAATTTGGGTGAAGTTGTTGAAGTTGCCGTACAACGTGATGTTCCCGCTGATCCTGTTGTTTACCATCATTGGTGTCTATGCATCGGGCAATAACGTTTTTGATATCTATGTCATGATCGTGTTCGGCATTGTTGGCTACCTAATGCGCAAGTTCGGCTTCGAGCCGGCGCCGCTGGTACTTGCCTTTGTGCTCGGTCCGATGCTCGAGAACAATTTGCGCAAGGCTCTGATTCTTTCGCAAGGTGACCTGATTACCTTCGTGCAGCGTCCGATCTCGGGTGTCTGCCTGGCGCTGGCCGCATTGGTGTTGCTCAGTCCGTTGTTGCCGACACTGCGAAAGAAGCGCGAGACCGTTGCACTCGACTCCGAGACCTCATGACATGAGCGGCGCGCTCGCGGGCTTTCGAGTACTCGACCTGAGTGACAGCATTGCCGGGCAATTCTGCTGCCGCTTGATGGCGGATTTCGGTGCCGAAGTGACCTTGCTCGAAGCGCCCTCGGGATCGCCGTTACGGGGCACGCCGCCGTTTGATCCCGCCATCAACGGCTTGGGATCCTTGCTTTTTTTTCATTTGAATCTCGGCAAAGGCTCGATCGTGCTCGATCGAACAACCGCCGAAGGTCGTTTGAAGCTGATCGAACTGGCCAAGCAGGTGGACGTAATCGTTGTAGACGTTAAAGCCGACTGTGAAGCGCTGCTGCAAGCGAATCCTGCCTGTGTGGTCGCGTTGGTTTCGGAATTCGGTGATGACGGACCTTGTCGGCATTGGCGCGGCAGCGAGATGATCTTCCAGGCGTTGTCCGGCATGATGTATGAAAACGGCAGCCCGGGTCGGGAGCCGCTGTATGGCGTCGGTCATCGCGCACAATATGCGGCCGGGGTCGGTGCCTATCTCACCGTGTTGGCCGCGCTTTATGCTCGCCAGTCTTGCGGACAGGGGCAACAGGTAGCCGTTGAGGTGGCGATGAACACGGCGGCGATGGCGATGCCCGCGACCGTCGAATTCACCTACAGCCAACTTCAGGAAGCGCGCGGTTTACGTCGTAATCCGTTCATGGTTGTGAAGTGCAACGATGCTTGGGTCAGCATCTGGGTGCATCTACCGGTGTGGCCGGCCTTTTGCAGGGTTGCCAATGTCCCCGAGCTTGAGCAAGACCCTCGATTTGCCAAGCTCAAGGATCGGTTGGACAACTGGCCCGAGCTAACTTCACGGGTCCAGGAACAAGTGCGCGAATTGTCAAGCGACGAATTCCTCGATCAATTGTTGAAGGAACGGATAGCCGGCGCCAAGGCCTATACGCCGTTGCAGCTTTGGCAGGGAACGCCCCATCTGACTGAGCGAAATTTCTGGCAAAGTGTGGAAACTGATTCGGGTCGTCGGCCGGTGCTCGGGGCACCGTTCCGCTTGAGTCGCACGCCGGCAACGATCCTGAAAGGCTCGCCGCGACTGGGCGAGCAAAATCCGTATGCCGGGAATCTCGCCGGTGCGATGTCCACCCCAAGTGCGGCGTTAGCCGCCGCCCGTGCCGCCTTATCCGGCCCTGGCGCATGCCAAAGATCGGCAGTGACGACCGACTCGCCAGACGCGACCAGGCTCGGGCCGCTGGCTGGCCTGCGAGTACTCGATCTCACTACTGCCTGGGCCGGCCCCATGAGCGGGCGTATCCTGGCATTTCTGGGCGCGGAGGTGATCAAGGTAGAGTCGGCGTCGAGCCCCGACATCTGGCGAATGCACAATGTGGCGATCCAGGCCAGGCGATATCCCGACCGCACTCCAGGCGAGCGGCCACACAATCGCTGCGCACTATTTAATTCACAGAATCACAACAAGCTTGGGCTTTGCCTTGACATCAAACACCCGGCCGGTCTGGAAGCGATGCATCGGCTGGCCGCCACGGTCGACGTGGTGATTTGTAATTTTACCGCTGGCACGCTCGCGCGGATGGGTTTGGGCTACCCGGTGTTAGCAAACATCAAGCCCGATATCATCGTCCTTGAAATGCCGGGCTTCGGCAACACCGGAGCCTTGTCAAAAGCCGCGGCCAACGGCGCAACCATGGAAATGGCGGCCGGCATGTGCGCGATGATTGGTTATCCGGATGGTGCGCCGATGACCACCGGACAGTTCTATCCCGATCCGATCGGCGGCTATAACGGCGCAGCCGCAGTGATGACCGCGCTGATGCACCGGCAATCAAGTGGTGAGGGCCAATACATCGAGATGTCGCAGGTCGAGGCGTCGATGCAATTCATCGGCGATGAATTGCTCCATGCGATAGCGGCCGGGCAGGATCCGCTGCCGCTTGGCAATCGCGCTCGAGGCCTGGCGCCTCACGACGCCTATCCGGCCAGTGGGGACGATCAATGGGTAGCCATCGCGATCGGCTCCGATGATGAATGGCAGAAATTTTGTGGCCTGTTGGGCGACGACACTTTGGCAAACGATACCCGTTTCACCCGATTCGAAGATCGTTGGAACAACCAGCAACTGCTGCGCGATTCAATTGCGGTCTGGACGCGGCAGCATTCGAAGACGGAGATTGCCGACCGCCTGCAGGCGGCGGGTATTCGGTGCGCACCGGTGAACCAGCCAAATGATGTCGTTGCGAGTCGCTACCTGGCCTCTCGTCAAGCGTTTGTGACGATGACTCATCCGGAGGCCGGCACCCATGCTTATCCGAGCCTGCCGTTCCGTCTGAGCCGCACGCCGGGTTCGCAGCGTCGGGCATCACCGTGTCTGGGTGCCGACACGCGTCGAATCCTGATCGAGATGGCCGGTCTCACCGCAGGCGAAGTCGATGCGCTCGACGCTGCCGGTGTGACTTCGTCCGTGCCAACCGTTTGAACCCTATTGAACAAGAATCACTGACCGGGCGTCACTGAACGAACACTACTGACCGAGCTTCAACGACCTAGAATCAACAAACGAATACTACTGACGGGAGCAGCCGATGAGCGGCTATCAGCACATCAAATATGTAACAAGCCCGGCCGACTACCGGCATATTCGATACGAAGTTTCAGACAAGATTGCTCGCATCACGCTGAACCGCCCGGCGCAGGCGAATGTCCAAAGCACGATCATGCTCGAGGAATTGGATCATGGCATCGATCATGCTGGCAGTGATCAGAATGTCCGTGTCATCGTGCTCTCGGGAGAAGGCAAGAACTGGTCGGCGGGCCACGATATTGGCACGCCGGAGGAACTCGAGCATCAGAAGGAATTCCCAATCGAAGCGGGGACACGTGGCATTTTTGAACGCTCCGAGCGGCTCTATGTTGATATGCATTTGCGTTGGCGCAACGTCGCCAAACCGATGCTGTGTGCGGTGCAGGGTTACTGCATTTTTGGTGGCTGGATGGTTGCGTCGACCGCCGATATCATTTTCGCGGCTGACGACGCGCTGTTCCTCGGGTCTGCATTCCAGTACTTTTCGATTCCCTACGACATTCACCCGCGCAAGGCCAAGGAGTTCCTGTTTCAAAGCAAATTCATCGACGCCCGGCAAGCCAGGGAAATGGGCTTGGTCAATCGCGTTGTGCCGCGCGAGCAATTGATGGCGGAGCTGATGGCCTATGCTGCCGATGTTGCCGCCAACGATCCATTTGACATGCGAATGACCAAGGTCGCGATCAATCACGCCCAAGATGCGCAGGGATTCACGGCCCACATCAAGGCCGCTCATTTAGCCTACGTAACGCGTCGCATGGGCTCGATGGATCCGGGTTATGCGATTCCCGATCCGAAACAATCCGGCGTGCGTCGAATGCCGATGGTTCAGGTCGCCCTGGAGCGATACCAGCGCGACCAGCCGCAAAATTCGAAGGAATGAATTGCAGCATGACTGATTTGCAACAACCTTATTACCAAGTACTCGATCGCGGCGACAAACCTTATCTGTTGCTGCTGCATGGCGTCATGTCCAGCCGCTCGCAATGGCTGGCTAATGTTGAGGAGCTCAAGCGGTACACGAACCCGGTTCTGGTTGAACTTCTGGGTCACGGTCGATCACCATCACCGCTCGATGCCTCGTGTTATTCGCCGCTGGCTTATGTCGATTTTTTCGATCAGTTGCGCAGGCAACTGGGCGTTGAACATTGGTTCATTTGCGGGCAAAGTTTTTCGGCTGGCCTGACCATGCGCTATAGTCTGACTCATCCGAGCCGTGTCAAGGGGCAGATCTTTACCAACTCTGTGTCGGCGTTGGCGCGTGCTGACACACGAGAGCGGCAGGCAGAGCGGATGGGTACAGTGGCGACGCTGCGCAACTCGGGACGCGACGCGTTGATGAACATGCGCTATTTCCCCCGCAAGGGACGACTGCCGGATGCGGTATTTGATGCCATGATTGCGGATATTGATTTGCTCGATCCCGCCGGCCTTGCGATGAGCATGGAACACACCGTGCCTGAACTTTCAGTGCGCGAAATATTCCATCACACCGAAGTGCCAACACTGTTGATCAATGGTGCCTGGGAGAAAGTGTTCCAACCAGTCGCCGTGCTTGCAGGTGAGCTTCTGCCCGCACTTAGACGGGTCGATCTGGACGGTGGCCATTCGATCAATGCCGAGAATGCCGCTGGATTTAATCAGGCGGTGGTTGATTTTGTCGGCGCAGTCCGTTAACTCGCATCAGCCGTCCGTGCCCAGTCAATCCTGATCAGGTGAGCTCAGTCGAGCTGGATGTTTTCACGCTTGATGATCTCGGACCACATCATCGATTCGGCCTTGATTCGCTCCTCAAACTCTTTGGGTGGGGTCAATTCGACATCGCCGTGAATCGATAACAGCTTCATCTGGTTTGCATCGTCGCGGATGCTGGCAATCGCCGAATGAAGTCTTTCGATCACTGCGGGCGGCGTTCCTGCCGGCGCGAACAAGGCCAGCCAAAAGGTCACGTCAATTTGCGGATAGCCAGCCTCCCTCAGCGTTGGCACGTCCGGCAGATCGCGCCAGCGGCGACTGCTGGTGACCGCCAAAGCCGTCAACTTGCCGGTTTTCACAAGCGGTACTGCCAACGGCGTGTCAATAAAGGCATCAACCTCCTTGCCGAGCACTGCCAATTGCGCGCCAGAGGCGCTCTTGTAAAGTACTTCGTTGGCCTTGATGCCGGCGTGATTGTTCAGGATTCGGAACGTCAGACCGGTGATGTTGCCAGGGCCGGCAGCGGCAAAACTAA
>JAYSUN010000122.1:0-5852 GCA_043719045.1 Hyphomicrobiaceae bacterium
CTCGCCCGCCAACAACCGGCGGATATTGGCCTCGTGCTTGTAGAATACCAGTGCAGTCATCAACAGCATCAGCACGCCGATCAGAGATTCGCCCAACATGAACGGGTAAGCCGACGCGACCACACAGGCGACCAAGGCTGCCAGCGATGAGGTGCGGAAAAAGACGGCAAACACAAGCCAGACGCCACAGAACAGCAGTGCCGCCGGCCAGAAGAACCCGAGAGCTGCACCGATAAATGGTGCTACACCCTTGCCTCCCTTGAAACCGAGCCAAACCGGATAGATGTGCCCGATAAACCCAGCGACGCCCGCCAGCATCGAGATCACGAATGCCCGGTAGGCGATATCATAGCCGTCAGGAATCTGAGTGAAATACAACCCTGGAACGTAGTCTATCTTGAAGGGCCACGTCGCTTTCAGGAGCCAATGCACGATGAAAACCGCCGCGGTCGCCTTTAAGGCGTCCAATCCGAGGGTAGCGGCAGCGATGCCTTTGTGGCCCGTGCGAAGCACATTGGTGGCGCCGATATTGCCAGAACCAATCTGGCGGACATCGCCAAGTCCGGCCGCTCTGGTCAGCAACAGGCCAAAAGGGATCGTCCCCAGCAGGTACCCAAAACCGATCGCAGCCAACGCAGGCCATGACAGCAGACTATCAGCCATAGCGAATCCTCTCGCATGATTGCAACCCAAGCGTATGGGGCTGCCGTCGTTCGCGCAAGTGGTCAACGCAACGGGTGGTCAACGCAACGGGCAACTGTCGCAACCAGCGAAACCGAGCCGAAGCGCTTCAACGCTTCAGGAAATTGCCGAGCACGAGAAAGCGCATGACGGCAAACACCGAGAAGAACGAGAAAATGATGGCGACGCCTTTGGCGATGAATGGGTGATAGCCCGCGACATCTGCCATGAGCCAGACAATCAGTGTCGTGACCGAGAAGCCGGTACAACCAGCCGCAAAGAACTTACCCATGACAGGCGCTTCGGCGCGTCCCCCACGTGCGGTCAGAATGTCGCTAAAAATCAGGCGCGACGACACCGCGTAGTGCGTGACGTTGCCGACAGCAAAGCCGCAGGCTGCGGCCATAGCGGCCAGGGGGAATACACTCAGCGCCATGCGATAGATCGACAGATCGACGACGAGCGCGACGGCACAAACGAAGACGTAGCTGAGAAAGCGGAACGCCGCATAGCCGCGCTCCTCTCCCAGAACTTCGACCAATGAATTTTGCGCCAAGGCAATCACGCAGCTTCTCCGACCCGACGCGGCACCATGCGGACGCTCTTCAACGCGTGCTGCGCACCGGAATCACCAGCTTCGTGATACTCGGCATCCTCGTTGACGTTCCAGATGTCGAACACCTGCTCGCCTGCGATGATGTTCTGCACGGTGAGCATCGCCGTCATCATGGCGTGGTCCTGATTGTTGTATTTGTGCATGCCGTTGCGGCCAACCAAGTGCAGTGACGGATAGGTCTCGGCCAGTTCCGAGCGGATGGTTTCAACGTTGGCTTTGTAGCTGTCGTCGTAAACGGGATAAGCTTTTTTCTGGCGGACGACGCAGCCGTCCTTGATGTCGTCAGCGGTGACCAGGCCGATCTGCGCCAATTCCTTGGTGGCAAGCGCGATGAGCTCTGCATCGGACGATGCCCACAGTCCATCGCCCTCGAAGCAGAAGTATTCGAGTCCCAGGCACGATTGGGTGTCGTTCGGGATCAGCTCCGGCGACCACGAACGGAAGTTCTGGATGCGGCCGACTTTGACGGACGGCTCATGGATATAGATCCAATTGTCCGGGAACAAATCGGGTTTTTCGACGATCAGCGCGACGGTCAGGAAGTCGCGATAACGCAACTTGTCAGCCGCTGTGACGCATTTGGGTTTTTCGACAAACGTGTGCGTGAGCTCGCGGATCGGAGCCGATGAGATGACATGATTGGATGTAAAGGTCTTGGTTTCGCCGGCGACAGTGCGCGCAGTAATCGACCAGAGTTTCTTGGTCGCGTCATAAGCCAGCGTCTCAAGCGTCGTGCCCATATGGATCGTGCCGCCCTGCGCGCGTGTTTTTGCTGCGGCTGCGTCCCACATCATGCCGGGACCTTTGCGCGGATACTCGAAGCTGTCGATCAAGGTCTTGATGATTTCGCCATCATGCGCCTTGGTGCCGTCTTTGATGCCTTTCGGCATGATCGAATTGCGTAGTGCGCTGGACATGGCCGTCCAGAGATCGAGACCTTTGATGCGTTGTGCGGCCCAGTCGGCCGAGATGTCATCGCAGCTCATGCCCCAGACTTTCTCAGTGTAGGTCTTGAAAAAGATCGAGAACAAACGTTCGCCGAATTGGTTTGCGACCCACTCGTGGAAAGTGACCGGCTTCTCGTTCGGGAAGGCTTGTTTGTACATGAAGGACAGGACACAAAGGCCCGATTCGACGATGCCCAAGTTGCCGAGTGCTTCAAAGGCTTTCAGCGGATAGCTGTAGTATTTGCCGTCGTAATAAATGCGTGACAGGCGCGGCCGGGCAATGAAGTCTTGCGGCAGAATTTCTTTCCAAAGGTCGACCACCTCCTTGGATTTTGAGAAGAACCGGTGGCCGCCGATGTCGAACAGAAAATCTTTGTAGTTGGCCGTGCGACTGATGCCGCCAACATAAACCGGATCAGCCTCGATTACGGTGCAGGAAACGCCCTGCTTGGTCAGCAAATAGCTGGACGTAAGACCGGCCGGACCGGCACCAATCACGAAGACTTCCGAATGCGACATGCTGTGCCCCGACTCGAGGACCTAAGGGTCCGATGACCTTCGCTGCAGACAGCCCGCGGCGATGTTGAGTCGGACGATAGGTGGAAAGGTTAAACAAAACCTTTCAAGCGTCCGATCTCGGCGTCAGCGCATACGCTTTTGGTGTCGGGAGCGTTAATCGGCTGGCAAGCGAGAAGCGTTAAGGTCCGCGCCAAGGACTTTGCGGTGATCGGCAGCGATGTGCTGCGAGTTTCCGGCGAATGGTTGGGATCCGCCGTGCGTTGCCGATCGAACACCAACGGTCCATGGGTCGGCATATCTTTCCGCGGTGCAACAGCTGTTGCTGACTTTGCACCCAGTTTCGGCGATCAAACCATGACGCACGCAACCATCGAACTGAAGTTGTGGAACGCGCGCCGCGCGGTGCCGAAGACAAGCCTGAAAGAGCATCTTGCTGCATTGGCTGGTTCCTATTGGCTGTGGTGTTTTGCAGCCGTGGCGTTCCTGGCGTTTCGCGAGGTTGCCGGAGGCACGTCGGAGATCTTGAAGGCTTACGGCGACACCGATGATGCAACGCGGCTGGTGCAGGTGCGCGAGTTTTTGGCGGGCGCCGGATGGTATGATCTACTATTGCCGCGGTTTGGCGGCGCGACGCCATTGGTCTCCCATTGGTCGCGGCTGGTTGATTTGCCGTTGGCGATGCTGTTGACGGTGTTCGGCACGGTTCTGTCAGCTGAACATGCAGAAATCGCCGTGCGTGCTGTGTGGCCATCATTGCTGTTGCTGGTCTTCCTGCGCATGTTGGTATCAGAAGCTCACCAGCGTGGCGGGGCAGTCGCTGCGGTATTGACGATCGCATTTGCGATCACGACACTTTCGGGCGTGTTTCAATTCCGCTTAGGGCGTATCGATCATCACAACGTCATGATCCTGTTTACGCTCGCCGGACTTTTGATGCTCACGCGTGGGTTCGAAAAACCGGCGCTGGGTTATGCTGCGGGTGCTTGGATCGGTGTTGCATTGACCGTCGGCTACGAGCCGTTGGCGCTGGTGCTGCCGCTGATTGGGCTTGCGGCGCTGATCAGCGTCGCGCATCTGCCGTTGCTGAGGGCGGTGCGAAATGCAGCTGTGGCTTTGACGGTCACGCTCGCCGTTGGTCTGGCCATCACAACACCCCTGAACTTATGGCATCTTGCGGTCTGCGATGCCTTGTCGGCCAACCTGGTTTTACTGGCCGCGACCGGCGCCCTTGGTTTGACGCTGATCGACCTGTTCGGACGATCGATCGCAAAGCCATTGCGGATCGGATTGCTGGTCATTGCAGGTTCTGTAGCAGGCGGCCTCTATCTGGCGGTCAATCCAGTTTGTATCGGCGGGCCATTTGCTGAGGTCAGTGCGGATGCGCGTCAACTGTGGTTGTCGTCGGTGGCTGAAAGCCAGTCGCTGTTTACGATTCTCGGCCAGCAACCGACACCGATGGTCGTGTTTCTAGTGTTTGTGGCAGTTGGTATTGGCGCTGCACTGGAGCGCTATCGGCGCTTGCGGACGATCGAGGCTCAGGCCATGCTGGTTTTAATGGTCCTGGCCGTAATCCCGGCTTTGTGGGCGATGAAATTCCTCGCCTACACCAGTTTCATCGCTGCTTTCTGCATCGCACTCAGCGTCGCAGACGTCGTCGGCAATGCCAAACTCACGCCGCTCAGCGCGCGCTTGCTCGGGTTGCTGGCGCTCAACCAGTGGACCATTTCAATACTCGTGTCGCAGCTGTTACTGATGGCCGGCACATCGCCGGCTCTGGTCGAGGGAAAGGCCACCGTCGATCGAGAGGCTTGCAGCCAGATCTCGGCTGTGCGGGCGTTGGGCACTTTGCCGAAAGGATTTATCGTGGCCCACATTGATTTGGGGCCGGTCATCGTCGCCGCCACCCACCACGACGTCTTGTCGGCGCCGTATCACCGTATCGATCACGCGATTGCTGAAACGCAGAAAATCTTCCGGGCCGAGCCTGCCGAAGCCGAGACGAGGCTGCGCACGGTCAATGCGTCGTATCTGGTGGATTGCGTGCCGGTGATCATGGCTGGAAAGGAACCGCTCCTGCAAGAAGGCATTGCCCGGACCAGCTTGCTGGGGCGCCTGACGCACGGCGAGTCGGTGCCGTTCTTGACAGAGATTCCGAACGCCTCTCCGCAGTCAGCGTTGCGGGTCTGGCGCATCAATCCACCGAATTCATCGGGCGGCTGATGCCAATGGCGGTCTGGGGACATGACCCCAGACCGCGCGGTCTTCGCTCGCGCAGCTCTCTCGTCTGGCTTCAAGTCTGGCGACACCGCTGGTGCGGAGCCGGCGGCTCGGTGAGCCCGTCGCGTGATCGGGTCATGTCGCCGCCGGCACGATCGAGTTACTTTTTCTTGCCGCCCGGCTTGGGTGCGCTGGTCGCACCGCCGCGAGCTGCGAACGGCGATGCTTGACTGGCCGGAGGTTTCGACTTTTCCTTCTTGGGCTTACGGATTTCCCGATTGCCCTTGTCCTGACTTTTGGCCATTTTTGTCTCCTGTAGGTAAAGGCAGAGAACAGTCTTTTTGAGTGATTTCAGTCAGCTGAATCAATTCACGCACACCTGAGCAGGACCGTCGACCATCACGCTGCAGAACACAAGGCATATCGCCCGTGAGTTGACCAGACCTGTGGCGGTTTGGCTTTTGGGCGTGGCCTCAGGTGATCGTCCTACAGCAACGGCTGCGCTTCGATTGAGGGGCGCTCAACGAACGCCGCAAATTCGTCGGCGAGCCGGACGCCCTCTGCAGCCGCTTTGCGCCAATCGCGCTGCCGCTCGCTGACACGATGCTCGCCATAGGCTTTGAAATCCCCACGGTCGGGCAGTTTGCCATTCGGCATCACTGATCTCACCCACTCGGGGTTCGGCGCAAGCAGAACGACCGGATCGAGACGGTGGGTTGCTGCGTGACGGTGGACCAGACGTTTGTCGAGCCACCCCGGCACAACCCGAGTTTGAAAGTGGGGGTAGAGCACGATACCGTCAGACAAGGGTCGATAGTTGAGATGCAGATGGTAGTCGGTGATGCCACCATCCCAGTAAGCGCCGGGCGGGC
>JAYSUN010000123.1:0-2150 GCA_043719045.1 Hyphomicrobiaceae bacterium
CCCGCTTGTTGTAAGCGGCGATGACGGTCGGTTTCAACATCTCCATGAGTGAGACCTCGTGGCTGTAATGGCAGGCAAAGGTCGTCGTCAGTTCAGCCACGACGCGGGTGCGGAGTTTTTGAGTTTCCTCGCGGCCGATCTTCTGGAGGAACGGCGTCAACAACCAACCACTCAGCGACCACGAGAACCCAAAACTCCGGTTCAAAGTCGTTGGCGTGGTGTCGAGCCCACCGTAGATATAGACCTGTTTAAAACTATCAGAACCATAGCGGCTATACGTCTTCATCCGCTTGACGGCCGCAGCTTCCATGCAGCTCAAAATCTGCCCCGACAACTTGCCGCCACCAATCGCATCGAAAGCAATGGTCGCGCCGGTCTCAACCAGGGCTGCGGTCAAATCCTCCATAAAGGTCGGAAGCGACGAGTTGCAAACATGCGTGGCACCGATCCGCCGGAGCAATTCAGCTTGCGCCTCACCACGCACAATGTTGACGAGTGGGATGCCATCCTTCAAGCAGATCTTCACCAGCATCTGCCCGAGGTTGGAAGCAGCGGCTGTGTGAACCAGCGCACTATGCCCTTCACGACGCATTGTTTCAGTCATCGACAGGGACGTCAGGGGATTGACGAAACACGATGCACCGTCTTTCGGTTCAGTGCCGTCAGGCAACAGCATGCATTGTGCGACTGACAAGCAGCGAAACTGCGTGTAGATCGCCCCGCCGAGCATCGCGACAGTCTTGCCGAGCAGAGCTCTGGCCTCGGGCGACGAGCCTGTCTTCACCACGATCCCCGCCCCTTCGTTGCCGACCGGCATGGCCTCGCCGACCCGACCAGCCATGGCGCGCATCCCGGCGGCCGGAATGGCGGCGGTGACGAGCGGCAGACCATCCCGCGTCGATGCTTGCGCTGTGCTCACATCGGCGGCCCCGAGCAGCAAGCCGAGATCGGACGGATTGATCGGCGTCGCCTGGACCATCACCACCACCTGATCATCGCGCGGCTCGGGCACAGGCACACGCACCAGCGAAAGCTCGAGTTGGCCAGCGTTCGTGACGAGCGAAAGGAGTTGCAGGCCTGTGGCTGGGACGATCGTGGTCATGATGGAGGTCTCAACGCGAAGGAGCGAGGATTCTGCTGCCCGCAACAGTGTCACGCAATTGACGGCAGGTCGACCGCTCAATGTTGAAGAACCCCAGAGCATGGCTGCAGTGGCTTTGAAGCAATTCTCAGCCGTTGTTTCGCTGTGGCTATTCAGGTGAGCGTCGATCTATCATCACGAGCACACGGCGCTTTCGGGGGACCCATCATGGATACGTACGACTACATTGTCATCGGATCTGGCTCGGCTGGTGGTGTTTTGGCTGCGCGACTGACTGAGAACCCAGCCACCCGCGTTTTGCTGCTTGAAGCCGGGCGTGCGAGCCACTTCTATGCGCAATTCCCCATTAGTTTCGGTTTGCTGATCCATAACGCGGCAGCCAACTGGCTTTATGAGTCAGTGCCCGAGCCTGGAACGGCCAACCGCAAAATTCCGGTCCCGCGCGGCAAGCTTCTCGGTGGTTCGAGTGCCATCAATGGTCTCGTTTGGGTGCGAGGTCAGACACTCGACTACGACACTTGGGCACAAATGGGTGCGCGCGGCTGGAGTTGGCACGACGTGGCGCCGCTGTTTGATCGGATCGAGAGTTTCGAAGACACGTCGGCGGTTGGCCGCGGTAACAATGGCCCGGTTCACATCTCAAGAGTCGGCGACAAAAATCGCCTTTACGACGCGCTTTTCAAGGCCGCACAGCAAGCCGGATTCTCAATCAATGGCGACTACAACAGCGAGAACCAGGAAGGCATCGCAAAGACCCAGGTCAACGTCAAACGTGGCAAACGCATGAGTGTCGCGGTCACCTATCTGCGCGAGGCTCGGCTGCGGCCCAATCTGCATGTGATCACTGAAGCTGCAGCGCGGCGCCTCATTTTGGAAGGCAGAAAGTGTGTCGGCGTTGCCTATGACCATCAAGGCAAACGCATTGAGGCGCGGGCCGGCCGTGAGGTCATCGTCAGTGCAGGTGCAATCGCGACGCCCCAGCTACTTGAGCTCTCAGGGATCGGCCGACCTGACATTCTCCAGGCACACGGGATTGATGTGCTGCACG
>JAYSUN010000124.1:0-5848 GCA_043719045.1 Hyphomicrobiaceae bacterium
ATCACGCCCTTTAATCTGATGGACGATGCCGTGAAAGCCGCTGTTGCAGCAGCTTCCAAATAGCCCCCTGGAGTTTCCATGTCGAAAACCAATGCAGAATTTGACATCGTCGTTTTCGGAGCCAGCGGCTTCACCGGGCGATTGGTCGCCGAGTACTTGGCCCAGCAATATCCGTCGGGCCTGAAATGGGCGATGGCGGGACGCAATCTGGATAAACTTGCAGCTGTGCGCGATGCTATCGGTGCTCCGAAGACAACGCCCTTGGTGGCCGCAGACAGTACCGATGCGGCAGCCCTGAAGGCGTTGTGCGCTCGCACCAAGGTGGTGTTGACGACGGTGGGGCCGTACCAGCTGTATGGCTCCGATCTGGTCGCGGCCTGCGCTGCGACGGGCACGGACTACGTCGACTTGTGCGGTGAGCCCGCCTGGATGCGTCAGATGATCGACGCGCATGCAGCGGCCGCGAAAGCCTCGGGCGCACGGATCGTGTTTTCGTGCGGCTTTGACTCGATTCCGTTCGATCTGGGAGTCCAGTTCATCCAAGCCGCCGCAAAAGCCAAATTCGGCACTGCTGCCCCGCGCGTCAAAGGCCGGGTCCGCAAGATGAAAGGCACATTCTCCGGCGGCACCGCTGCCAGCCTGAAGGCAACCATGGTGGCCGCGATGAAAGATCCCGCCATCCTCGGCCACCTGAAAAACCACTTTGCGTTGACGCCAGGTTTCACGGGGCCAAAACAGCCGCACGGCATGGCGCCCGAGTATGATGCCGCACTCGGCAGTTGGGCGACTGCGTTCGTGATGGCCGCGATCAATACCCGCAATGTGCATCGTTCGAATTTTCTGCGTGGCCACCCTTATGGCACCGATTTTGTTTATGACGAAATGATGCTGACGGGCCCCGGTGATAAAGGTGAAGCCATCGCCAAGTCGGTTGCCGCCGACAAGTCGATGATGAAAGACGACGGACCGAAGCCGGGCGAAGGCCCAAGCAAGGCCGAGCGCGACGCCGGCATGTTCGATTTAATGTTCATTGCCGAGATGCCGGATGGTCGCTCGATGCGCGCAGCCGTCACCGGCGACAAAGATCCGGGTTACGGCTGCACATCCAAAATGATTGCCGAAAGCGCGGTCTGTCTCCTCCGCGATGTACCGACCGGGGGCGCTGGCATCACAACACCCGGTGCGGTCATGGGTGATGCATTGCTCAAGCGGCTTGAAGCCCATGCCGGTATGAGTTTTAAAATCGAAGGCTGAGTGCCTCAGCCCCGCGGTCAACACTGAACGTGAAGGCGTGGAGCCGGCGCACCTCGCAACAATTGATGGGGTATGGTCTGCTCATTTGCGGCCACATCAGGACGATGATCAACTGCGAGCTTCAAGGATATCGCTGTCGGTTCAAAGCAACGAGCATTTTTTTTCGCAGTCGTGCCGTAATTCCGCCGCGCTTTGGGATCGCTTTGCACGAGTCGATCCGTTGTTCCGCGTAGGCGAGGTCCAGAATGTGTCAGGCGAAACTTTGGGGCGCATTTCTTGGTGCTCTACTCTGTGGTGGTCAGGCCGACCCAGCCGGCGCGCAAACTAACGTCGCGGGGACGCCGGCGGTTAAACCAACCGCAGAAATTGTTGCGCAAGCCGGATCAAAAGCAGGCTCAAAGCAAGAGCGCAGTGTGCCAGCGGAAGGTGCTGCAAAGCGACCGCCGTTCGTGCGGGCACCAACGGCCCCGCCGCCACAAACATCGGCCGAAGCGCAAGCTGCGGCTCAGGCCAATAACTGGACCGTTGGCTTGGCAGCAGGCCTGCCAGAAGGTCTGTTTTTGCGCTTTGGTGCTGAGATTGCGCGGCACTTGAACGATGCGGAGCCATTGCGGGTGCTGCCGATGGTGACGCCCGGGGCCACCACGAATGTCAAAGATCTGCTTTATCTACGTGGTGTTGATGTCGCAATCACGCATTCGGATGTGTTTGAACATTTCAAGAAAGTGGAGCCGATTCCCAACCTTGAAAAGCGCATCTCATTCATTTCTGAACTCTACATTTCCGAGGTCCACCTGCTGGTGCGTCCGGAAATCAATTCGATCAAAGATCTCGCGGGCAAAAAGGTTTCGTTCCACACCAAGGGGGCAGGGCCGACTGTCACCGGCCCGATTCTGTTTGAACGGCTCGGCGTTGCCGTTGAACCGGTCTACATGAACAATGCGATTGCTTTGGAAAAAATGAAAACCGGCGAGATCGTCGGTCTGCTTCACACGGTCGGTAAGCCAGTCGATCTGTTCACAAAGTTCAAGAACGACGCTGGCTTCAAATTTCTTGCCATCCCGTTCGATCAGTTCGAAGATTTTTACGTGCCTTCGACGCTGACCGCCGAGGACTATCCGGGCTACATCAAACCCGGATTAAAAATTGAGATCATTGGCGTGCCCGCGGTGTTGGCGGTTTACAATTGGCCGCGCGAACACGAGCGTTTTCGCCGTGTTGCCCGCTTCATCGACACCTACGTCGACAGGTTCCAGGGCTTCGCCCAGCCACCGTATCACCCGAAATGGCGCGACATCAATTTGGCCGGACGGGTGCCCGGTTGGCAGCGGTATTGGTATGCCGAGGAAAAACTGAAAAGCACGGGCTCCAACAGCGCTACTGCCGCCATGGCAGTGGCACCCGCGCGCGCGGCTGAACCGGGCCAGGAGAAACTCTATCAAGAGTTCCTATCCTGGAAAAAGTCGCAAGGTAAATAGCACTTACGCCGTCAGCAAATCGCGCCGTGAACTGCTCTTGCTGAAGTGATAAAATGGCACAGGGTTGGTCCCCGCATCCAGACTGCCGTCGGCCAATTGCTCCGTGAGATCTTCAAGGATTAGCCGGGTGATCCGGGGAATATCGAGTTCCCGCGCCTCATCAAACGTCAACCAATCGAGACCTGACAACTCGCCGTCATTGTGGCCAAGTCGCTCAGCGATCGCCGACGCGTCCATGGTAAAAAAGCGCGTATCAAAGCGGCGCGGGCGACCTGGAGGCGTGATGGCGCGGGCAAAGAACGTCAGTGGCGCAAGGGTGGGCACGTAGCCACGATCGAGAAAACCGCGCCACGAGTCGGGTGCAGACTTGATGTTCGCTGATGATTTCGTGCCGATGATCAAGCCCGCCTCCTCGAAGGCCTCGCGGACAGCCGCCAAAGCCAGTGCCTTCGCCCGGATCATACTCGGCTTGCCGCCGCGCATCTGACTCATCAGCTTGGCGGTTTCTGCAGCCCGCAGTTCACTCGCAACGGACATGACTTTATCTGCTGGATCCATACGGCCACCTGGAAAAACGTATTTCCCTGCCATGAAGGCCAGATCAGCGCGCCGTTTGCCCATCAGCACACGCGGCTCATGGCCGGTGCGATCCAGAATAACCAAGGTCGAGGCATCCCGCGGGATCAGCAGTTTTTGGTCTTTGACCAGAACTTCGCCCGGCTCCGTTATGTCGGCTTTGTTGGTCACAACTGTGATCTCCGCTGCTGCTCGACCACAGCGTCTCCAATCCAAGGCTCAGCACTATCGATGCCCGGCACCAGCTTGCCAAACCCATGCATCCGCAAGGCCCATTGCTGGCCGATTAATGCACCCTTGATTTTGGGCAACAGCCACAACGACAACAGCACCGTCATTGGCAGCCAAATTGATAGTTGCACCCAAGTTTCAGGGTGATAGCGCTTTTCCAAAATCAGCAGCCCCGCCACGACCACGTGCGCAACAATAAACATGGTGAAGTAGGGCGGTGCATCATCGGCGCGCTGGTGATGCAATTCCGTACCGCAGACCGCGCACTGATCCTCGACCTTCAGGAATTTGCCGAACATACGGCCGTCACCACACGCCGGACAGCGTTGCCGCCAGCCCCGCTTCATCGCTGGAGCTACAGCGCGCGGTTCTAGGGTCGGAGTTTTATCAACGATGGGCATCGCTGAACCGTGCCGGGGTGCGGGCTGAAGGTCAAGGTTTAGGGTGTCGCGGGGGCGTGTTCCGGGGGGAACAGCGGTGGTTGCAGGTCACAGGCATTGTGGCGTCACCCTTCAGCGCTTCACAGACAACGGAGACGTCCCATGTTCCCGACCCACGGTAAAATCCTGACCGCCCTGACAGCCGTCTTGCTGTCGACCACCGCCCTTCAGTCTCCGGCCGATGCTGGTGGCCGCAGCAATTCAAGCGCTCAACAGAGTTCGTTCAGCCGCCCAGCCGCGCAGGCCATCAAACCGGCCGTCCGCACGAGCGCAACGGTTGAGAAACGCGCAGAGCCACGCATTGTCGAAAAGGCAACCGTTGAAAAGGTCGGCAAATCAATCGAACGTGATCCGCCGAAAAGGACAACTTTTGTCGAACGGGCACCGGTTCAGAAAGTTGCCAAGATCGTCGAGCGCGACTGGCAGCCGAAACCTGCCAAATTCGAAACCAAAATTGAAAAAATCGTCACGTCGAAATCCGTGATCGCCTCGGATCCGCGGGTCACCATGCCGAAACCGGTCATGACAACGGTCCTGGTCAAGACCGCGCCGATGCATATCCTGCCGATCTCCAAAGACAGCCTGAAGCCCGGTGGCATTCCCCCACCATTCACAACCCATGTGCCAGCCGGTGGCAAGGCCGTTGAACCCGGTCCGAAAGCCGACGGCGGCAATAACAACAACAACGCCGGCACCGGCCAGCAAACCGGTGGCAAGGTCGGCCAAGGCGGCACGGCCATCGACCATTCTGACACCAACGTGAACGTCGGGGCGGGTGGCACGTATGTCATCGGTGGCGCGTCAGCCAACGGTGGCAACAACAACGGAAACGCCAACGGTGCGGGTGCCCAGTCCAGCAACGGCGCGGGCAAAGGCGGCAAGGTGGTCGATGATCGCGACTACAAGATCGATCCAAGCCAAGGCTCAATCATCGTTGTCAAAGCTGACACTGCCAATGGCGGCAACAACAACGGCAACAGCAGCAACGGCGGCCAAGCCGGCCGTAACAATGGCAACGGCGGCAAAGTCGTCGACGACCGCGATATCGTCATCAAAGGTGGCGACAAAAACAACACCATCGTGATCGAAAAAGACCAAGCTGTGAAAGGCCAGGACAATGGCCGCGGTAACGGACAAGCGGGCAAAGTTGTCGACAAACGCGACATCAAGATCGAGATCGATCAGGGTGACAAAGTGATCTACGGCGGCAAGGAAATTAAAGCTGCGGCTGGTGATATCGTCACCATTCACAATGGCCATGTCCGGGTCGAGCACCCTGGTCACTGACAAGACAATCCTGAACGCTCATTCCGGATGCCCGATGGCGGATCTGCCACGGGCATCCGGGATGCTGGATGTTCGACACATAAAGCGAACAGTGCCTTGTTCAACGCCGATCACAATCAACCATGAACCGCTCCCACTTGCTGCTATAAGCCGTTTGCGTCACTCAATTTGGCGCAACTGCAGATGGGAGCCTTGGGATGTCGATTGCCACGCGGGATCAGCCCTTGAAACGCAAGCTTGCCGTTATTCTCGCGTCTGATGTGGCGGGCTACAGTGCCCTGATTGCGAGCGACGAAGAACAAACCATTCGCCGCTTCACGGAAGTCTCACGGATCATGCACGACATGATCGACAGCCAAAGTGGACGGGTTTTCAATACGGCAGGGGATGCGATCCTTGCCGAGTTCGACAGTGCAGTGAATGCCGTCCGTTGCGCGATCGATATTCAAGAAGCCCTCGCCACCCGCAATTCGGACTTTCCAGATCGAGCCCTGCGCCTCCGCATCGGCATCGCCATTGGTGATGTCGTGGTTGCAGTCAACGGTGACCTGCTCGGGGATGGCGTTAACATTGCCGCCCGCC
>JAYSUN010000125.1:0-2145 GCA_043719045.1 Hyphomicrobiaceae bacterium
GAATCTGTCGCTCACACAACCTGTCAGATGGCAACGTCTGACGGGTTTGACATGCCGACCGAGACCCGCTGCCAACGCAGTTTTTGCGGTGTGCCGTCCGTGGGCGCCGTTTCATCATCCGCTAAGGGTGTTGCTTAACGCGCATTTAGGTTCTCGAGCCTAGTCTTTTGCGACAGGGCGGAACAACCGCTGGCGTTCAGCGGGCGGTGGGAACAGCCGCTGAGTGGCTCACGGCGGGCAATACGGGGCATCAGACATCATGGCATTGGCAAGCAAGGCGATGGCCGACGATTCCTACAGTGGCACAATTGATCAGCGCCAGGACGCGGGCACCAAGCCAATCGATTTCACATACTTGCGCCGTTTTACGCTTGGTAACCGAGAGCTGGAACGTGAAGTCCTGTTCCTGTTTGCCGAGAGCGCGCCTTTATATCTCAAGGCCCTGGATGAGGCGGTGACGGTCAAGGAATGGCACGACGCCGCACACACCCTCAAAGGGTCTGCACGTGCCATTGGCGCTTGGCGCGTCGCACGCACGGCTGAAGTCGCGGAAAAGCTTCGGTTTGATACCGATCACGACCGCCGACACTTTGCCATCGATACGGCCTACGAAGCTGCCACTGAAGCCGTGCGCTACATTCAGTCCGTGTTTTCGAAAGCGTCTGACTGATCTCGCGAGTGCCGGCCGAAATCTTGAGTTCACGGAACTGACAGTGTCTCAGCCCGCGCGATCACCGTTGGTTGCTCATCCTTTGGCGGATGCTCAAGCTCTATAACTTCGAGCTTGTCGACGACGCCGAGAAAAGCCCACTGAACTCGCGAACGCCCTCCTTGCCCCACGAGCGCACGATATAGATGAGCATTACCAGTGAACCGAATGCGAGCAACGCGTAGAGTGCCGATAACGGGATGCTGGCCGCCTGCAACACTGCCAGCGCGCCACCGGCAAGTGTCATGTATAGCGCGTTGAGAACGTTGACTGATGCGATGACGCGTGCACGCTTGTCCTCAGGCGCCCAACTCTGGACCGCTGCAAACGAAGGCACGATGTAGAGGCCACCGGCCATCGCGAGACCGAACAAACAGAGCAGTGACGCCATGCCCCGGTTGGAGGTCGCGAAATCCAGCATGCCAAGCGATTGGCCCGAGGGTGGCACGGACCAGGCAATGGCGGCCAGCCCGGTCGCAAACAACACCATCAGGGCAGCTGCAAACGGCACCAAGGCAAGATTGGGTCGATCATGACTGACGCGTGCCGCCATCCCCGAGCCAAAGGCAATGCCCAATGTGAAAGCGATCAGCGAGAGGGTCAAAGCGTTTTCGTTGCCGCCCAGCTGGGTCTTGATCAGGACCGGGAGGAGGGACATCGCGACGACGCCGACTAACCAGAACCACGAGGTGATGTGGCCGCCAACATTGAGGCGTTTGTCGATCCTCAGTTCGCCGAGCAAGCGGAAGGTCGAGGCCAGAGGATTGCGCGTGATCTTGATGTCTGGCGCAGCCGCACCGTGCCGCGGGATCATGCGCGCGAACAGCCAACATGCGATGGCAAGCGCGAAGATGATGCCGACGATGATTTCAGGGCTTTTGGTTTGCGTGACCGCGATGCTACCGCCGATCGTGCCCAATAGGATCGCTAAAAAGGTGGCACCTTCAACGAGCGCATTGCCGGTCGACAGCTCCGAGGTCGAGAGCTTTTCAGGCAGGATGCCATACTTGACAGGCCCGAACAGCGCGCCAACGATGCCGAAGCCGAGGAGGGCCGCAAACAAGATTGGGATCGAGTGGAAGTAAAAACCGATCGCGGCCAGCACTGCGACCGGGATCTCCCAGAGTTTCACCTGCGTCGCGACTGTGGCCTTATCGTACTTGTCGGCGAGTTCCCCGCCCAAGGCGGACAGAAAAAAGAACGGCGCAATGAACGTCACACCCGCGAGCGTCGTCAGCAAGGCCGCAGTGCCAGCTTCTTGTGCTGCCAACTCCGTGCCGAAGCCGAACAAGATCAGCATGGTCAGTGAGTTTTTCAGGAAGTTGTCGTTCAAGGCTGAGCAGAATTGGCACCAGAACAGCGGCACGAAGCGCCGCGCGGTCATGAGATTTCCGGACATGGCTTAATCCTGGGTAACCGCAGGGCGGTGGCGGTGA
>JAYSUN010000126.1:0-2142 GCA_043719045.1 Hyphomicrobiaceae bacterium
AAGCCACTTGTCATAGGGACCGCTCGCGTTCTGACAATTGGCGGCTTTGGGCACAAACTTGAGCGGTTTGGGAACCTGCGCTTGGGCACTGGAGAGCCCCGCAAACGCAGCACCACACAGGGCCAAGCCGACAAGTCGGTAGGGGGTAACACAGACGGGCATGAGGTCTCTCAAAATCAGGAACAAAGTGAGAAGCAAGGATAACCGGACAGCCGACTTCCAGCATCAGGAGAAGGGTTTGAGGGTCACTTGTCCGACAAGAAGTGGGCGCGTCAAGGGCAGAATTCTCAACTGCTGCCACTGCACCTGCCAATCACAGCCGCGCCATGTCCTCATCGAGAACTTCGATCACGGACTGGGTCGCAGCCTTCAGGCCTTGATCACCACCAAACTCCATCGGCCGCAGACGCTTCTCGGCGAATGCGCGTGCCATGGCGCCATCGAGCAAAGCGGCAGCTACGCTCAGCTGCGGACTCTCGTGGCGTTCCGAGAGCCAATCCAACATCAGCGCCACCGACAGGAATGTTGCCGTTGGATTGGCCTTGTCCTGGCCCATGATATCCGGCGCCGAACCATGTGCAGGTTGAAACAGCCCATGTTCCAAACCAAGCTCGGCACACGGCGCCATGCCCATACCGCCAACCAATCCGCCGCCGAGATCTGACAGAATATCACCGAACATGTTTTCCATCACGAGAACATCTGAGTCCCATGGTTTGCGGATAAGATCGAGTGCCATGGCGTCGACGTAATTGTGATCGGCTTGGATGTCAGGGTTTAGTGCGGCGCGCTCATCAAAGATTTTACGGAAGAAGGCGAACGCTCGGAACACGTTGGCTTTGTCGACGCAGGTTACGCGCCCCTTGCCACCCTTGGCCTTGCGCCGGCGGGCGATCTTGAACGCAACATCGCACAAATTTTCTGTCGTCTTGCGCGTGATGCGCAATGTCTCGCGGGCTTCGGTATCACCGATGACTTCGCCCCGGCCGTGCGAATAGAACAACCCCTCGGTCGACTCGCGCAGGATAATGATGTCGATCCCCATCGAACGATCGTCAAGAAGCCGTCGCGGTGTATTGGGAAAGGCCTTGACCGGGCGCACGCCCGCAAACAATCCAAACTCATCGCGCATGCGCAGATGTGGCGCGATCTCGGTCCCGTCGGGATAGCGCACGCTCGGCAGACCCATGGCACCGAGCAGAATAGCGTCCGCATTACGGGCGGCTTCAAAGGCTGCGGTCGAGCAATCTTTACCGCTGTCCTGGAAATATGCAGCCCCGCAATCAAGTCGCTCCTCGACCTGGATCTGAAAGCCGCCAAGCTTCTTCTGCAGCCGTTCAACCAGCAGCAATGCGGGCGGCACGATTTCACGGCCGATGCCATCGCCTGGCAACGAACAAATCCGCAAGGTGGTGTTCGGTTTGCCGGTCATCTTTGCTTTCATCTTAAGCCTTCAATCTTCGGATCCGAATGATCAACATCACCAGACGTTGTGATGGTCAAGTGATGGTCAAGCCAACTTGACGCTGCGACAGCGTCGCTCCACAAGGTCGCAATAGACCACACCTTAAGGCTGCCCATCATGTCCGACGTTGTCATTACTGCCGCTGTGCTGGTTATTGGCGATGAAATTCTGTCGGGGCGGACCAAAGATAAGAACATCGGCTTCATTGCTGACCATTTGACCAGTATCGGCATCCAGCTGCGCGAGGTTCGGGTTGTGCCAGACATCGAGGACGAGATCATCACGTCGCTCAATGCGCTCCGGCAAAAATTCACTTACGTCTTCACGACTGGCGGCATCGGCCCGACCCATGACGACATCACGGCGGACTGCGTCGCCAAGGCGTTTGGCGCCAAGATCGATGTCGACCCTCGCGCTCTCGCGCTGATGAAGCCGCACTATGAAAAGCGCGGACTGGAAATGACGCCGGCTCGGTTGCGGATGGCGCGACTGCCGGAAGGTTCCGAGCTCGTTGAAAATTCCGTATCGGTGGCGCCCGGCTTCAAAATCGGCAATGTCATCGTCATGGCGGGTGTCCCGCACATCATGCAGGTGATGTTGGTGGCTGTCACGCCCCAGCTCAAGACCGGCGCAAAAATGCAATCGGAAACGATCGAGCTGAAGCGGCCAGAAGGCGA
>JAYSUN010000127.1:0-5805 GCA_043719045.1 Hyphomicrobiaceae bacterium
GTGCTGCAAAGCTTGAGACGTTGGCGCATATTTCGTTTGCCACAACTGCCCGCACCGTGTCGGCATGGCTGGTGATCTGGGTCGCGCCGTTGCTGACACTGGCCGCCGTGTTCGGGCGCGATCACGTGATCAGTCAACTCGCCTGGTTCTTTTCCAAGCTCGCTGTGGTCACGTTTGGCGGCGCCTATGCGGTGCTGGCTTATATGGGGCAGGATGTTGCCGGGCGGTATGGTTGGCTGACCGCTGGCGAGATGATGGACGGGCTGGGACTTGCTGAAACCACGCCGGGGCCGCTCATTCTCGTGACCGAGTTTGTTGGTTTCCTCGCGGCCTTCAAGCAGGGTTCTTGGGGGCTTGGCTTACTCGGGGCAGCTGTGGCGTTGTGGGCCACGTTCGTGCCGTGCTTCATGTGGATATTTGCAGGAGCACCATACATCGCCTGGATCAACGATCAGCCCCGCTTGCGGGGTGCACTCAATGCCATCACCGCGGCCGTTGTTGGCGTGATCCTGAACCTCGCCATCTGGTTCGGATTGCACGTTCTGTTTGGCAACGTCGCCCTCAACGATCTCGGTCCCTTGAAACTCTGGACTCCCGTTTGGTCAACCTTGGATTGGCGCGTCATCGTGTTATCGTTGGTCAGTGGATTTCTGTTGCTTGGCCGCCATTGGGGCATCCCGGCCGTGCTCGCTCTGGTCTCGAGTTTGGCGGTCGCGATGCACTTTGGTGGGCTGTAATATCAGGCCGAAGAAATCATGACCCTTACCTCTTGGGGGCTGCGGGCTGGTCGTCGCCTTTCGTGGCGTGCGCCCGCCCGGCCAGTCCCGCGGGCGTACACCAATCCATACAAGTCAGTGTGTGTGCGGATTGGTGTAACGCGGCCGTGGCCTACCGGCGTCGGAAACCGCCGCCACCGCGCTCGGCGTCGCGCTTAGCCCAGAAATCAACGGTCTCGTTACGTAACGTTTCGGCGCAACTGCCGGCACAGCCAATCCAAGTGCCGCCGGGCAAACGAACTTCGCGACCAAAGCGGCCGGCACGCGTTGGGCCGGAGACACAGCCTTTGCCGAACTGACTGCAGCCGGTGACCATACCACTGGAGCGGCCGCTTTGTGCCACCACGGGTGTGCCGACAATGGTCAAAACGGCGATTGCCATAAGGACGCGGATCATATGCTTGGTCTCCTGGGATGGGGGCGCGGAACGTTGCCGTCGTCGAACCCGTATCGATTTGAAACTACAGGACCATCGACCCCCGAGACAAGCGCGTATGATAACCGCTTGCGCATTTGTGAAGTTGCAGCGCCGCTGCCATGCCGTCGCCTTCGCGCTTCAGGGTCACCCCTGAACCGGTGTGTGACTATTGACACAAACGGGGCTGAATGTTCATCCCTGCCAAGATGACCATTCCAAAATCCAACGCTGCCGCGCGCCTGGCATGGCAGCCCTTATCGGGCGTGCGCGTGGTCGAGTTCTCACAACTCGTCATGGGGCCGACTTGCGGTTTGATCCTCGCGGACCTCGGCGCGGATGTCGTCAAAGTTGAGCCGCTCAGTGGCGACAGGACGCGACTTTTCAAAGGGCCTGCGGCCGGGTTTTTCGCCAACTACTGCCGCAATAAAATGAGCCTCGCAGTGGACACGTCAACCACCGAAGGACAGGAGATCATCAAGCGCCTGCTTGGGCACAGTGATATCTTGATCGAGAATTTTCGCCCCGGACTGATGCAGCGTTTTGGCCTCGACTACGCGACGGTGTCGGCTTTTGCACCGCATCTCATCTATTGCTCTTTGAAGGGCTATTTGCCCGGCCCATATGAGAACCGTTTAGCCCTCGATGAAGTCGTGCAGATGATGGGGGGGCTGGCTTACATGACCGGCCCAGAGGGAAAACCGATGCGTGCAGGCGCCTCGGTCAATGACATTATGGGCGGGATGTTTGGTGTCATTGCCATTCAGGCGGCACTTGCCGAGCGCCAACACACCGGACGTGGACGCCATATCCAGAGCGCATTATTTGAAAACAATGTTTTCCTAATGGGCCAGGCGATGATGTACGAGGCGGTGACCGGACAACCCGCCGTGTCTTATGCCATCAAGGACAGTCCGTGGGCGGTATATGATCTGTTCGATACCGAGGATGGTCAGAAGATTTTCGTCAGCGTCGTTGGTGAGGATCAGTGGACCAGCTTGTGCCAGACTTTTGGGCGTGATGCGTGGTTGCACGATCCCCGTCTTGCGACCAATCAAGGGCGCGTTGATCAGCGTGCCTGGTTGATCCCGGATCTGGCACAGATCTTTGCGCAATGGTCGTTGGCGGAGCTGGCGTCGGTGCTTGAAAAAATTGGTCTGCCCTTCGGACCCGTGAACAAGCCAAGTGATCTTTTCAATGATCCGCATCTCGCAGCCTCAGGTGGGCTGTTGGACGTCAGGCTACCGGATGGGCGGATGGCAAAGACACCAGCTTTGCCGCTCTCGGTCGATGGCGAGCGGCTGCAGAACCGTCGCGAAGCGCCAGGTCTCGGTGAACATACGCGTGAGATTTTGTCCGATCTCGGCTATACTGCGGTTGAAATTGAACGCTTAGTGACGAGCAGAACCGTAGGGCTTTCAGCCACTGCTAAAACGCTTTAGAAAACTGAAAAAGTATCAAGGGGGAGTTAGAGACATGACGATCACACGCAGACAGGTGTTGACTTCGGGCGCGGCCATCGCTGGCACTTCGCTCATGCCATCGTCGCGCGCTTTCGCGCAGATCAAGGAGGCGACGCTGGCCTTTGGCCCGCCGACCGCCATCTACGCTCTTGGCATGATTGCAGAGGCTAAGGGCTTCTTCAAAGCCGAGGCGACGTCGCTGAAGTTGGTGACGGGGAACGCAGGCACGCACGGTCGTCAAGCGCTGGCAGCCGGTCAAGCCCTGTTCGCCCATGGTGACGCCAGCCATCCGTTGCAACTCTCAACGCGCGGGAAAAAGTGCAAAATCATCATGGCCTCGCAGATGATTTCCTCGATTTCCAACATCGTGGTGCGTAAGGACTTGTTTGATTCTGGCATTGATACTGTGGAGAAGCTTGCAGCCTACAAGCGTCCGGACGGTAGCAAGCCCGTGATTGCAGCCACGGCCATTGGCTCGGGTACCTGGATGTACGGGACGTATGTCTTTGAAGCCAAGGGGCTCGCCGATAAAGTCAACTGGGTTGCGGGCGGCGGTCTGAAGACGATGCTGCCGGGGCTCGAAACCAAACAATTTGACGCCATCATGGCCGTGCCAAGTTGGTTAGTGGAAGCCGAGGACAAGAACTTTGGTCGAGCCATCTACAATACCGGCAAGCCCGGCGTATTCGAGAAGGAATTCGGCGGCACAGTGCCCGTGCTCGTCCTCTACACGCTTGAAGAAACGGTGCAGCAAGAGAAGGCCACAGTTCAGGCGTTCGTCAACGCGATGTATCAGACTATGAAATGGATCAAGGCTACCCCGATCGACGAGGTTTACAAGCTTGTTGCTGAAAAGCACTTTGCGGGTGTCGACGAAAAGGCCGTCAAATACGAGATGGCTTATGACAAAGAGACTTGGGCTTATGACGGCAAATTCGACAAAGCAGCCTTCGAGCGCGGCGGCAAAGTTTGGTATCGCACGGGATCGGACATTCCGCCGTCGAAGTACGAGGACATGGTCGACATGAGCTTCATCGAGGCGGCCCACGTCAAGTACAAGTAGCGCAGATGACCATGGGGGAAGTGCGGAACACGGCGCAGGTCAGAATCAGCGTCGAGAAACTCGATAAGACGTTTGCGAGCGGCGATACAAAGGTCGTGGCCGTCGATAACGTCTCGTTCGACGTCAAGCAGGGCGAGTTCGTCGCCCTCCTTGGCCCTTCCGGTTGCGGCAAGAGCACCATCCTCAATATGGTGGCTGGGCTGCTGTCGAAGTCGGGCGGTAACATCCGGATCGATCAAGATGCCGTCGAGCTTGGCCAGATCAATCGCAAAGTCGGTTACGTGTTCCAGCGCGACACCGTATTCCCCTGGCGCACGGTTGAAGCCAACATCGGCTATGGCCTTGAAATTGCAGGTGTCAGAAAAGCCGAACGCGCAGCCAAGATCACGCATGCCATCACCCAAGCTGGGTTGACCGGCTTTGAGAAGAGCTTCCCACGGATGTTATCCGGCGGCATGCGGCAGCGAGTGGCGCTGATGCGCACCCTGATTATGGAGCCGGAAATCCTGTTGATGGATGAGCCGTTCGGCGCACTCGACACGCACACCAAACTCGAAATGCACAAGACTTTGCTGGAGATCTGGGAGCGCGAGCGCCAGACCGTGCTGTTCGTCACGCATGACTTGGGCGAGGCACTGACACTGGCCAGTCGGATCATCCTCCTGTCGGCGCGTCCTGGTCGATTGAAAGAAGACTTCCAGGTGCCGTTCCCGCGTCCGCGCGACGCCGTTGCATTGCGCGAAACCGCGGAATTTGGTCGCCTCTACTCTCATATCTGGCAATCGCTTGGCCAAGAATTCCGGCGGACCAAGGCTGAGTGACTATCAAGGGCATGCTCTCATGAGCCGAAACCGCGCCGGCATCCTGTTCTGGCAACTCGCTATCCTCATCGTGACACTCGCCGTCTGGCAGTGGGGCTTTGATATCTGCAAGGCCTTATTACCCAAGGCGCTGGTGCCGACGATTCTCGATCCCTACTTTGTTTCCAAGCCGACGATGATCTGGATCAGTTTTTTGAAGCTCGGCTGCTTTTCAGATCCAAAAGGCTTCGCGGCCTGCTTTGACGGCAACGCCAACAACCTTTGGCTCGCCACCCTGGTGACGTTGAAAAACATGTGGTGGGGATTCTTGTGGGGCACCGGCTTGGGCGTTTTGACCGGGCTGATCCTCGGACGCTCGGATTACCTGTCGCAGATTTTTGAGCCCTACATTGTCGCAATGAACTCAATTCCACGTATCGCGTTGGTGCCGCTGATCATCCTGATGTTTGGTCTCGGCGATCTCTCGAAAATCGTCACAGCCGGGATTGTCGTGTTCTTCGTTGTGTTCTTCAACACGTTCGAGGGCACGCGGTCGGTCGACCGTGATCAAATTGCGGCGGCGCGTTTGCTGGGCGCCAGCGAGTTGACCGTTCTGCGGACAGTCGTCATTCCGTCGGCACTGGCCTGGGTCTTCGCGTCGCTGACACCGGCTGTCTCATTCGCCCTGATCGGCGTGATCGTCGGCGAATTCATTGGCGCCGAACGCGGCCTTGGCAAGCTCATCATCGAAGCCGAAGCGCGTGCCAACGCGGCAGAAATGATGGTCGCGATCTTCGTCATGATGATCGTCGGCATCATCCTGGCCTTCATTGTTCGACAGTTTCAGTCCTATCTGCTCCGTTGGCAACCACGCTTCGAAGAGAAGAACTGAGCGATCTCCGGTTCGGCAATCGGTCTCAAATGACCTTGCCGGGGTTAAAGATATTGTCGGGATCGAGGGCGCGTTTGATCTTGCGCATGAGTTCAATTTCGACCGGGCTCTTGTAGTGAATGTTCTCCTCACGCCGCATGCGGCCGACGCCGTGCTCGGCACTGATCGAGCCGCCGAGCGAAATGACGATGTCGTGGACGATGCGGTTGATGTTGGTCTTCTCGGCTTTGAAGCGCGCGGCGTCCCAGTTGAGCGGTCGGATCGGGTTGTAGTGCATGTTGCCATCGCCGACGTGACCGAATGAGCAATGCCGCACACCTGGGTAGGCGGCCTCCATCGCCGCATCGGCGCGCTCTTGGAATTCCGGGATTTTCGAGGCGGGCACTGAAATGTCAT
>JAYSUN010000128.1:0-5803 GCA_043719045.1 Hyphomicrobiaceae bacterium
GAAGGCACTGCCTGGAAGGTGTGCAGTGCTGGCGATCGAAACAACAGCGGCGCAGACTGCCAAGTGCGGCAGCAAGGCATGAATTAGCACGAAATGACCCAGATGGTTGGCGGCGAACGTTCGCTCCACCCCGTCCTCGGTTTTCTCGAGCGGTCCCTCGAATTGTGCGCCGGCAATGCATGCAATCCCTGCAATGCGTCCCCCTGCCATCAAGCTGGTGACAGTCTCGGCAAACGAGCGGACGGAGGTGAGGCGCTCGAGATCAAGCGGCAGCACGGTCAGCTGACGTTCCGGGACCGCCGCTCTCAAGTCATGGGCCGTCGCTGGAGATCGGGCACCCACGATCAGCATGTTCCCGGGGTCGCGACCCAACTGCCGCACCAGTTCCAGGCCCATGCCTGATGTGCCGCCGGTGATGATGAACGTCCGTGGAATTGCCATGCATCGACCCGATTTCTGTTGCCCAATCATTGGAGCTGGTCCTGGTAATCGATTGGTTTTTGACAGAACCAAACTGTCTCAGGTCCGCTCGCGACGCAGGGTCCAAGCGGGTTCCCCTTGAGACTTTTTCGTATACCATTCGATCTACAAAATGGAAGTTTTATCTCGATCGCACCGCGGAAGTGTCCCGGGTCGAACGGCAAGTGGTGATCACGTCGCAGTCACTTGGTAGGCGCGGATGAACGCGTCGGCATGCGTCGCAACGAAGGCGTCGACGTCGAGACATCGCACCTTTTCACCGCCCAGATCGCGCTGGTGCAGCATGGCCAAGATGACGGGTGACAGCAGCATGAGGGCCGCGCCGCGCACGTCGGTCTCGCGCATCTCGCCGCGCTCGATGTGCAATCGCAGTCGCATCTCTGCGGCTGCGAGCGACGGTTCCAGAATGGATTGGAGGTAGACCGGCCCGAGTTCCGGGTTCGTCAAGCCTTCGGTCAATCCAACGATATGCAGTTCGATCACCCGCGCCCGATCGAGGCCCGCTGCGGTGTAAGCCAGTAGGGATCTGATCGAGGTGGCAAATGGTTCGTCCGTCGTTCGCACAAGTGCAAGGTGCGGCACACCCTGCGCGCCTCGCCATTCCAGATAGGCGATGATGACGCCGGCGCGGTTGGCAAAGTAGTGGCGCAGTGTGGGCACCGACACATTTGCCACAGCTGCCATCTCGCGGAAGCTGGCACGCTCCACGCCGCTTGCAACCAGTCGTGGTCCAAGACGTCCGAGCAGTTCCTGGCGCTTCTGCTCGTAGTCTTGGTTGTGTGCGCCTAGTGGTCTGGCCATCGGCTCGCCGTTAGAATCTATCGGTCGGAATATGGCATCATCGCCGCCTTGAGGGGAAGCAACATCATCATCCCCGCCAGCGCTCGACATCCTCTTGCTCCAATACTATACCATGTGTTATACAATACGTGTGGTTCGTTCGCTAGCGGTTGGAACGTTCGCCCCGGCCAAGCGTTACTTTATCTCAATTGAGATAGAAAAAGGAAGATCTTATGTCTCGGTCAGTTGAAGCAACGTCGGGCGTCGTCCCGGCCGGAACATCCAGCCGCCCGACCAAGGCAGACAGCCTGCGAGTATTGCTCAACGTACTTTTTGCTGCCACTCAGGTTTTTGCGCCGTGGCTGACGCCGGTCCTCGGCGGCATCGACATCGGGGTGAGATCGGCTGCCTCCCCGGCGCTGTTCACGCCGCCTAATTTCACGTTCGCGATCTGGGGTCTGATCTTTGTCGCCACGATAGGTTACGCGGTCTTTCAGGCATTGCCGAGCAATCTCGCCAATCAGCTTTTGCGACGGATCGGCTGGTGGACGGCCCTCGCCATGGCAATCAACACGGCTTGGGAATTGTCCGTCATCGCGAACGGCATCACGATCGTCAGCGTCATCCTGATTTTCGCGATGCTCGCCGCACTCCTCATGGCGTTTCTGTCGCTCTATCGCGACGGGGCGCCGACAACGTGGGAGCAAGCGCTGGTTATCTTTCCGGTGAGCATTTTCACCGGCTGGATCACGATTGCCTGCCTCGCCAACACGTCGAGCTGGCTCGCCAACGCCGGTGGGTTCAGCGGGGCCGGCATTCCGGCCGGCATGTGGGTGGCGGGCCTCGCGATCGTCGGCGGGCTCGTCGCAGCCATGACGATCGTCAGGAATGCCGGCAACGTGTTTTACGCAGCCGTGATCGTCTGGGGTCTCGCGGGCGTTGCAATCAAGTGCTTGGGCGTCGGTGAGACACTGGCCGTCGGCGGCGCGGTAGTTGGCATCGCCATCACTCTGGCAGCTTACGCCTGGGTCATCTCGACCAACCGAACACGCACATCAGTGGAGCGCGTTCGATGACAAACAACCGGACCATTTGGCTCGCGGTCCTGTTGCCGGTAAAGTCGCGCGGGAACATTGCCGCGCGTCCATTCAAGTCATTCGTCGTGATGGTCGCAAAGGCAACGGTTTAATGTCTGTCGGTCACTGAGATATAAAAGGCTGAGGCTGAATCCCCAAAGAGCCAGCGGTGCCAGCGTGCCCCACCTCCTGCGATTCGTGCCTGGGCGCTTCTCCGACGCCGGCTGCTGGTGTACGTTGATGGTTCACGGCTGCCGACGTCCGAGAACCCTGCACCGGAGCTTCCGGACTAGGTTTGTTCGGCGAGCTTCCGCAGGTGGCGAAAGCGGCAGTATCTAATCGCCTACGCTATCATCGCAGAGATGAGTAAAAAGGGGCTCAACCATGGATGTTTTCTTTGCAGCCGTTTTTGCCGGCATGATCTACGTACTTGTGCCGGGCCCAGCGACGCTGGCAACGCTGTCACTTTCAGCCACACGCGGTCGCGCCTCGGCTGTCAGGTTTCTCGGAGCACACTTGGTCGGCGATGTCGCTTGGTCATGCTTGGCGCTCCTTGCCATAGTTGGAATCTCGCGTCTCGGGCCGAGCGTGTTCGAATGGCTTGGAATAGCCTGCGGAATTTATCTCATCTGGCTCGGGTCCAATGCGCTCTTCTCGAACAAAGACGCATCGACCCCAATCGTCGAAAATCCCTGGCGCAGTGGCCTTATCTTTGGTTTGTCAAACCCCAAAGCTTACCCGTTTGCAATCGCCATGCTGACAGCAGTTCTAGGTCGGTATGGAGCCGATCTGAACTTGGTTTCCTCTATTGTGGTTCTGGCCGGATGTCTCACCGGCTTCATTGTCGCCGATATGATCGTGATATACTGGACGGGCTTGGCATTCATCCGGCGCTTTTTTGTTAAGTATGCGCGGCGTATTACACAGGCAACCGGTTTGGTTTTCATCGCGTTTGGCGCAAAATCGATCAGTGACGCTACCGGAGCGATGAGGTCGCGCTAGGCCGTCGATGTCCGGAGTTGGCGGTAGCTCCATGGTTTGCGACGAACATCGCTGCGGCGCGCGCGAGTTCCCGGGCACACGTGTGTTGGGTGAACTTGGTGTGCGCCGCCTCCGGCGACCTACGCCGACGCAGCCGTGAGCTTGACACGAAACCAGTCGGAGAGCCGGATGCGGGAAACCCGCACGTCCGGTGCGATGAGCGGGGGGAGGCAACGGAGTGATGGTCTCAGTCGACCCCAAGCCACCGCGCCTCTCCTCGACTCTGCTCAGTCGACCGCGTTTGGGATTACTTTGAAGCTTGCGGCGGCGTCACGCCAGCGGCCTTCAATGCATTGACGAAGCGCTCCATATCACTCGCGATGAAAGCGTCATGCGCTGCCGGCGACCGATGGGTCATGGGAAATGCGGCCAAGCCAAAATCATTGAATTTCGCCATCAAGTTTTCTGTGGCCAGCGCTTTCTGGAGAGCGGCATTGAGACGCGTCACAACTTCTTTCGAGGTCGTTGGTGGTGCATACAGACTGAGCACTGACGTCG
This sequence comes from Hyphomicrobiaceae bacterium, assembly GCA_043719045.1. Taxonomy (GTDB): domain Bacteria; phylum Pseudomonadota; class Alphaproteobacteria; order Rhizobiales; family Hyphomicrobiaceae; genus JABFRJ01. The sequence goes on from JAYSUN010000128.1 coordinate 3,876, forward strand.
CCGCAAACAGCGGCAATCCAGCCTCATCAGCGGACGGTACATCCCATAAACTCTGCAACCGTTCGTCCGACGCGACGACGTAGGCTTTGACGTTGCCGGCTAGAACTTCAGGGATCGCAGCAAGCGCGTCGTCGCACACCACGTCAGCCGTCTCAGCGGTCAGCATCGCCAATGCTGAGCCTTGTGACGCGTTCGCGACCCGCATCATCGTCACGCCGGTCAACTGTTCCAACTGAAGTGCACATTGTAACGAAGCCGACCCCAATTCGTTGCTGTATCCGATGCGCACGTTGCGGCCTTCTTGGCGCAGCCAATGCAGCAATGCATCTGCGTCGAGTGGTCGTAAAGTGGCCCGCCCGAGCAGAACCATTGGCGTGGCCGCCACGAGGCCAACCGGGACAAACGCCCCCTGTGCCGTCGAGGCTAAATGGCTACCAAGAACGTAGTCATTGTTGCCGGTATTCGCGGCCGACCCGTTGACGCTCCACGGTGCCCCTGTCTGACGGCTCATTTCCGCAGCCAATGCCACGGCTATGGACTGAAGCGGCGTGCCAGCAAGCGTTCCTTGAAGCACAGTCCCGGGCTGAGAGTTCGGCACTTGAGCTGCGACAATGTGCACCACGGCTGAGGCCGCTAATGACAGCCCGAGGCAAGCGCTAAACACCAATGGCAGCATGGTTGCAAACTCATTTTTGGGCTGACGCTCGCCCGCATCCATTGCTCTGAACAGTCGAGCCAACGGGGCCGGCCGAGACAGTCATTTCACCTCGGCCGCGATGCCCGCCTTTGCAACGACGTCGCGCATGCGGATGAGTTCGGCCTCGAACTTGGCCTTGTGCGCCGCCGGGCCACGTTGGCCCACCGGGAACATGAAGGTGCCAAGCTCGTTGAAGCGGTCTTGCACGGCCTTGTCACTGAGGGCCGCTTCGAGCGCTTCTGTGATCTTGACTTTGATGTCCGCTGGCAAACCTTTTGGCGCGTACAACGCGTGCCAGACTGCGAGGTCGAGGCCGGCCAAACCGACTTCATCCATGGTCGGGATATTCGGGAAGGCCTTGGCGCGCTCTTTAGAGGTAATTGCAAAGGCCTTGATCTTGTTGTCGGCAATTTGCGGGAAGGTGTTTGTCGTCTGGTCACACAGCACGTCGACATGCCCCGCCACGACGTCATTCAGGGCTGGTCCCGTGCCGCGATACGCGACGAAGTCAGCCTGAAAACCCAACATCTGCATCAGAATAAAGCCGCACATCTGCGAACCGGAGCCAACGCCCGCGTGGGCAAAGGTGATCTTATTGGTGTTCGACTTCAGAGCCGCAAACAATTCAGCCGGCGTATTCGCTGGGAACGTCGCCCTGGTCGTCAGTACGTACGGACCGGTGTTGATCAAACCCAACGTGTCAAAGGCTGTCGCGGTGTCATATTTCAGGTTCTTGTAGAGCGACGCACCGAGCGGCAAGGCAATGTGGTGAAGCAACAGCGCATAGCCGTCCGGCGTCATTTTTGAGACCCGGTCGGCAGCAATGGTCCCGCCAGCGCCCGCAATGTTCTCGATCACCAGGGTCTGGCCGAGTTTTTCGCCCATTTTGGCCGCGACCAAACGCCCGATCGTGTCGGATGGCCCACCGGCTGCGAATGGCACAATCAAGGTCAATGGTTTGGTGGGGAAGGATTGCGCCATCGCCGGCGGGACAGCTTGAAAGGCCACGGCCGCGACAACGAGACCGGCGCGAATACCTGCAAGCATGATTTGGATCTCTCTCTCAGCTACTCGAGCCATTTTTTGGCCGGCGGTGTTGACACTATCGTAACACAATAGCCAATGTGTCAGACAGCCCCGCTTCGCTTCGAGATGGCGTGACCTGCACCCGCATCGTTCTTGACACCCGCACGCGCCTCAATCATACCACCACCGATGCCGCACGTGGGGT
>JAYSUN010000129.1:0-5802 GCA_043719045.1 Hyphomicrobiaceae bacterium
TCGGGAGGGCAGGTGCAATGGCGTTGACGAACGTGGCGCAGGAGCGCGCGATCCGTGCCTCGATTCGATCGTTCTGTTCGGCCGAGGCTGGATAGACAATGAGGCATGAACCTCCTCGAAAACTTTCTTCCACGGTCGGTGTGATAGACGGTGCGTTGAGGTTGATGCCGATTTCCTGCGCATGAGCGCATAGAATCTTGCAGATCGTGGCGCGGTCGAGCTCGTCGGCGGGCGTAAGGAGCTCATTCCGGATGATAGAGCGCAAACCGACGTTGGGAGACGCGGCCAGAGGTTGATCACGCCACCAGCGCTCTAGGAACAGATTGTGGGCTTTCTCCACGCCGAGCCAACTCCGCAGGCGGAGGCGCGTAGGCAGTTCCACCTTGGCCGTCGAAGTTGGTTCGATGGAGGGGCTTTGAAACTTGCCGTCTTCCCAGTTGTCGAGAGGCCCTGAAGTCTCTCCATGAAAAATGCGCACAGCATTCCAAATGCGGCGAACGTCGTTCATGACGTGCCGGTAGAGGGGAACGCATTGCTTGAGGTTGGACGAATAGATGGCAGGTCTAGAGGGCAGAAACGTATCGGTTTGACCACCTACAGGTGCCGGCTGATAGTAGATACTTCGATAGTACGGCACCCAACTCTGTAGCGCATTTTGGCCTTCTCCTAGGGCATCTTTGGCGAACGGATTGTCCTTCACGACGCTATCTTGATACTCGACATCACCGACCAGGGTCGTGCCTGCCTCGATCACGCCTGCATTGAACGGACTGAGTGACGGAATGGCAACGGGGACATCTTTCCCGTCCTGTCCCTTCTCGCTGGTCTCGACGATTTGCTCGGCTGCCAACTCTGCCTTAAGGAGCAGCATCGACTGCCCGGCTGCTCCCTTCGAGCCGCGGCCGAGAATGTATTTGCCAAAGTTGAGCGCAGACACGGGCACCACGATCTGGGTGAAATAGCGCTCGATATCTTCTGCCATGAGCGCCTTGATCTCGCTGCGCGGCAGGGGCAAGTGCTTTTCGGTTGCCGGTCGTCCGTCATAGACGATGTCGCTCTGTCCAAGACGGAAGAAGGTCTCCGGCTCATGAACGATGCGATGCGTGTAACTTGATCGGGTCGAACCGTCACTCCCTGGCTCGAAAGTGTTATCCGGTAGTTGGGTTAGGCCGTATAAGAAATAGCAGTTCGAAGGCACCAAAGAGTGCCCCAGTTGGGCTGCAATGCCGGTCAATCGTTGTTTGCGGATGCGCGAATAGAACAGCGGTTGCGTTATGAGGTTCGGGCCTGCAAGCTTGGGCAACAGTGACGACGGCACCTTACCTTCCCCGGATACACGCACTGGGAGGGCGGCGTCTAAGTCGAGACGGTAGAGGATGTAGCTGTATGGGTACGTGTCGGCGTAATGCTTGACGTCATTGATCTCGATAAAGCGGTCGCCGACCCATTCGCTTTTGATGATCTGGCGATGCAGCCACTTGTTGATGGATTTGTCTGAGTCGGTGAACCGATGGATGAGGTCCTGATTGTCCGGATTTTCAAACAGAATGACCGGAAGTCGTTTCTGGTGTGCCTTCGGCCACCGATCGATGAGGCTCGGAGACGTTTCGTTGGTGAACGTAAAGGCGCGCAACGCGAGCAGATGTCGGACCGTCTTCGGACGGAGCGCGTCCTCGTACCAGAAGCGCAGCAGCCACCATGACATGAAGCGTTCCAACCGCTGAACCTCGTTGTCATTTTGTAGCTCCTTTTCTCCTGCGCGGAACCGTTTGTCGGCTTCAAGGCGCCCGGTGAAGTATTCGGCCCGATGCAAGTCCATTTGCTTGGCGCTGTACTTGTCGAAAGTCATTTCACCACCGAGAATGACCGAGTACTCGTCGTGGCGCCGTGCGGGTTCACCCGATTTTGGTTTGGCCGCGTCATTGATCGTGAGATAGAATCGCGTCGGGCGCGGAAGCACCTTCTCCAAGAACTCTTCTGCGTGACGGCGCGCGAACTGTCGCCACTCACGCTCGGTCGCGGGCGCCGCCCTCCGAAACGTCTGCATCGCATCGCCAAGCCCCTCGAATTCCTTAATGACAACGCTCTGTCGGATCTGTTTCAAGTTTCCCGCAAGCACGGTGATGATACGCGGATGATCAAAGAAGACGCGTATAGTGTTCAAGATATCGAGTGTCACGCTCGGCTGATTGTCGGCGTCGTCGAGGAACAGAACCATCGTCTGTGCGCTGCAAGCATCGAGGAAGTCGTTGACGAAGCGACGCCAGTTCTGCACCCGGAAATGTGCAAGGCTTCCGGCTTTGCCGCTGAGCGTCAAGTATTCCTTGAAGTCGAGACTATCACGCAGGATGGCGTCCTTGCCGTGATCACGCGATAAATACCAACCGGCGGCCACGTCATCGATCAATGTCTTGCGCAACAACTCGAGTAATTGGAGTTTTTCTGACGTTGGACCCTTGTCGCGCTTTCTCCGCTCGATCTGCGCATCGAGTTGTTTACCTAGGACCGCAAAGACCCCTTCGAGCAGGGGCTGACGGCCCTCGAGGTCGGCTGGGTGAATAATCGGAAACGTAAGAGCGGACCGCCTCTTCTCGCCAGATGCCACATCGTGCTGGGCCACGAACGTAAATGTTTTCGGATTTGTAAGGTTCGGGATAGTGGGCTCGGTCACAGTATTGATGTCGCTGTCCTCCGCAACCGATTTGCGGATTTCGTTGAGGATCGGGCGGGCGTCGACGGATGGCTCGCTTCCGCTTCCGAGCGAATTCATTAGGTAACGCAAGGTCAACAGCACAGACGTCTTGCCGGCTCCTCGCGCACCGTCGATAAAGAAAACCTGATTGGGTCGACGCAGATCCATCGCCGTGGGCTGGTCGTCGGTCAAGTCATTGGGGAGCATTGTGGCTATAGTTCGAGCGAAATACGCTTCCCGCTCGGCGATTTCGTAGGTTCGGATCAGGATGCGCTGAAGCGCCAAGAACTGCGAATTGAGCATTTGATCCCGAACGAGCAGCGGACGTGCGGCTGACGGATCAACGGGATTTGTCAGATTGAATTCGTTGAGTGTATCGAGTCCCGTCATAGTTCACTCTCCCCCGAGCGTGGATCTTTGCAACGTCATGTGGCGGAGCCGCTCCAACAGATCAACGGCTTTCTGACGAGGAAACTCCGCTTCGCGCAACGCCGCCAGCAAGACGGCATATTCGTTTTCGATGCGTGACCCAAACACTCCGGGATCGTCGGTATTGAGCGTGGCGGCGATGGACCCTGCCATACGGTCGAGCAATGGGACGATCGGAATGTCGCGCAGCCGGTCAACGCCGGAAACACGATAATTCGACGAGGGGTTCAACTCAATGGCAACGCCTCTGTCGTCGAGGCGCGCCAGGATTGAGGCCTGCAATGCCTTAGTCAATTTTGATACACGTCGAAACATATGCATGTGCTGCGACATCGGTGCCAACCGGCGGCGATTTCGTTCGACGTCAGGGTGCCACGCCTCTTGTCTGAAGATCGAGGCGGCGGGATCCTCGCGTGCTGGAGGTACTTTGGCCGGCGTTGGACCGCAGCGTCGGTCGAACAAGCCAGCGAGGACAGGCAGCGGCGGCATTGCGAGAGGACTACCATCGCAGACGTATAGTTCAGCAAACAGCACACGAAGGAGATCCTCAAGGACATCGGCTTCCTGAAGGAAGGAGCCGGCATCCGCAAGGCGGCTGACTGCGCTGCGAGTCCACAGAATTGTATCAAACAGCCGCCCAAGGGTTATCATGCGTTTCGGGGCGTGAGAGCGATCGTAGAAATCGACGTCCCAACCGGCGGCGAGGCCATGTCCGATCGTATCTCCAGGCTGGAGTCTCAAGCCATCGAGGGCAGTTGCCATCCCGTAGAGACCTTCCAGCGGATGGCTATGGTCTTCGCCAGCATGACAGCAGAGTCGCAAGGCCGGAAGTCGAGGGTGCGCGGTGGCCTGGTTTATTGATTTGAGGTGCAGCCACGCACGATGGGCCGTCTTGTCGATGGTATCGGGGTCAAGCGCGGTCAACGCGTCACGATCCGACCGCAACAGGCGCATAGGAAATGCGGCAAGTTCGGGTGTCGCATCGCGTTCCTGGCCAGCGAGATCGACGCGACGCACTTTGCGCGCCCATGCCAAGCATGACGGATGATTGCGGAACTTGTGAAGTGCGGCGGCGACACGATCGAATGCGGCGTGATCGCCGACGCGTTTGGATAAATTTGAGCGGTCTGCGGCGTCGGATGGTTTCGTACCATCTGCAGCGCTCGCGGACCGCAGGAGATGAAATGAAAAGGTTACGTCGAGCCCCAAGCGAGGCAGATCGAACAACTGCTCGACGCGATCCCATGACCGGAAGAAATGAACCAAGCTATGGACGTCACTGGTCGGCTGTAAGCGAAGTTCGACTCGGCGCAGATTCGATCGAGATTGGATCAAAAAATACGCAGCGTCGGCATGCTCGGTTTCTGCCACGAACCTGGGACTGCGGCTGGCCGGACGGCGGAGGTTGCCCACTCTGGCTCGCCCGCTCCCATAATAGCGCCGGAATGCGGCAAGGCCTGGAGTAGATTTCGGAGCTTGCTGGAATTCATGGACAAAGAGGCTCTTGGCCGTGATCAACAAATCCAATGCTCGCTGCTCTCGCCATGCATTGTTTGCTGATCCGCGCTGATCAGCAAGCTGCATCAGGCCGATGAGGTGACGCCGGGCTTCCAGCAGGCGCTCGTTGAGCCGCTGGCATGGCTCACGACGCGGGACGGAGGGAGCAGAAATTTGCAGTTCGATAACATGAGGATAAGCAGTGACCATCGCGTCGAGCGTTTGCTCGATAAGCCGCCGCCGCAGACCTCGACCGGCGTCGTGTCCGTCTCCGCGCCGGTGCTGAAACGCGTCGAGTGTGTTCAGTTTTGTGTCCCCAAGCGCGATACGCTGCCATAGGATATGCGGGCTCCGAAGTCCGCCAAAATGCACGTGGGTATCGGCTATGCCTGCGGACAGCACGATGTCGAGGTCGGCGTCGGCCATGCGAGGCACAACACCCGCAAGGATTGTGGAGTTCTTTTCGTCTGTTGCGAGATCGGGTGCGCCGAATGCAGGCGCGACAAGGGGCTTGCCCATAGGGGCATAGGTAAAAACGGCATCATGATTCTCTGACCAATATGCAGTGAACTGCGCCGCAACGAGTGCGTCGACGTCCAATTTGGCTGTCAAATCTATCCATGCCGACGCACTCGATGTAGCGACGATCGCTTCTCCCAACTCGAACCGAAGTTCGACGTCACACAGCTTCAGGATCTCGCGGAGCGCCGCAAGCGGCCCTTTTGTGAGGATGTTTGTCCACACCTCAGTCGCGACCGGGCGAACGTCTTCGTGGGGATGATCAGGCAGGAGAGACTGAGCATACTCGATGAATGCTGCTTTACCGTCGCTGTTCGCAATGGTGGCATCTTGCGGTGTCGCATCGTGTTTGTTCTCAAAAAATTCGACCAACGAAGAAATGCGCGCTGGCCAGAAAAAATAGCCAAAAACGAGTTTTGCACTCCAAGTCGGTAACAGGGGGGGGACTTCAGCCATTTGTGCTCGGAACGCCACAACAAATAAAGTGCGAGTTTAATGTTCTAGACGCGCAGCGACGAATGTTACAACCCCCCAATGCGAAGTCTTCAGTGCGCGTCTCGTCCGCTCATGGTTAATGCTTGAGATCGTATTTTGGTGACGGCGAGTTAGACTACCGCAACCGTCGGCCATCCTCGATCAGATCGACGGAGGCGATCTCGATGCCG
>JAYSUN010000130.1:0-2132 GCA_043719045.1 Hyphomicrobiaceae bacterium
TCGCCAAGGATGTGGTTGTGTCGTTGCCGGGTGGTGGCACGGTGCCACTCGGTGAAGTGGCGGATATCGCACTCACGCAGGGCCCAACAAGTATCCGCACCGAAAATGCTAAACTCGCAACCTACATTTTTGTCGATATCCGCGATCGTGACTTGGGCGGTTACGTGGCGGACGCCAAAAAGGCGGTGATGGATCAGGTCAAGCTACCATTGGGCACGTATCTCGTGTGGAGCGGTCAGTTCGAATATCTCGAGCGCGCCGAAGCCCGGCTAAAGCTCGTGGTGCCGGTGACGCTGATGATCATTTTTTTGCTGCTGTATCTCAACTTCCGCCGCCTGACTGAGACCCTTATCGTCATGCTGTCGCTGCCGTTCTCCCTCGTCGGCGGGTTTTGGCTGATATGGTGGCTTAGTTTCAATTTGTCCGTCGCTGTCGCGGTTGGCTTCATCGCGCTGGCGGGCGTTGCCGCTGAAACGGGGGTCATCATGCTGATCTATCTGGACCATGCGGTCGAGGAGGTCCGCGCAAAGTGCCGGGGCCTGAACCGCGCGTTTACTCGCGCTGACCTCTATGACGCGATCATGATCGGCGCCGTGGAGCGCGTGCGGCCGAAAATGATGACCGTTGTCGCGATCATGGCCGGGCTGTTGCCCATCATGTGGAGCACGGGCACCGGTTCGGAAGTCATGCAACGCATTGCCGTTCCCATGATCGGCGGCATGATATCGTCGACGTTGCTGACGCTGGTGGTCATCCCGGCGATTTATGGAATGGTCAAGGGCTGGAATTTACCCGAGCCACAAAATCAGAGAACCGGGGACCTAATCGCCACGGCTTAAACCTTGCGCGGACCAGGGGATCGTCGAAATGGAATCGAAAGCCGGTTGCTTTGCTATGCCTGCCCGCCCGCGATCCGCACAATTTCTCGCGCGATGTCTTCAGGTGAAAGGATAAAATCGATACATCCACTTGCAATCGCGCTCGCAGGCATATCCGGCTGGCCAGCGGTCTCGAGTTTCTGCGCGATGGTAATTCCGCCCACGTCTTTGATGCCGCACAAAGCATCGGCGCCATCGCCATCGTAGCCAGAGACAATGACGGCTATGAGTTTTCCGTCCCAGTTTTCAGTAAGTGAGCGCAGGAATACAGTGATGACGTCAGGCCATCCTCGCGGCTTCGAAATAGGCTTGAGACGAAATTCGCCATCGAGCACGTGCAGATCACGCAGTGGAGGGATGATAAACACGTGGTTGGGCTGCAGATCTAGTCCCTCAGAAATCAATTCGACGGGCATCTGTGTGTAGCGCGGCAGGATTTCGTGCAACAGAGTATCTACGGTTCGCAAATGGTTGACGATGACGATCGCAACGCCCATGTCGGCCGGGAGATGCCGCAGCAGCCGGACATAGGCGTCGAGCCCCCCGGCAGAACCACCCACACAGACGACAGGAAAGTCTTTAGCAGCGTTCATTCGCACCACTCCGCTTCGAACTGCATCAGTTCTCAAGCTTGCTAACCGGGCTGCTTACGCGGCAGCGCCTCCCGGTCAGGCAATAGGGCGTCCAGTGTCTCAATGAGCAGGTCGGGCCGGCACGGTTTCTGAATGAAAAGTGCTCCGGGAAAAAGTCCGTCCATTTGCTCGGGCGAATAACCGGACGTCACGATAAACGGCAGCCCGCGGGCAGCAAGCGCGATGGCAGCCGGGCTTGCGCTGACACCGGCCAGATTGGCATCGACGATCGCCACATCGCAGGCACCGCTCTCAATAAGCGCCAGCGCCTTGTCGAGTTTCCCCACCACGCCGGCGATCTGGAACCCAGCGTCTACGAGGACGTCTTCGAGACTGAGCGCAATTATGGCCTCGTCCTCGACGATGAGCACGCGCGCGGCGCGTTGTTTATTGACCGGCATCTGATCCAGACGCATCTTTTCGTTTCCTCTCTATCGTGTCGGCGACGGGCGCACTCAAGTTCCAGGACAGTCCGCTCTCCCGATAGTCGACCTCGACGGTGCCATCGACCGCCGACTCGACCATGCGCCCGATTACCATTTGGCCAAACCCTTGGCGAGTGGGCGATACGACCTTTGGCCCGCCCTCCTCGAGCCAGCGGATCGTGAACGTCGGCGCTGGC
>JAYSUN010000014.1:0-2465 GCA_043719045.1 Hyphomicrobiaceae bacterium
AGGCATCCGAGCAGCTTTTGGAAGTCGTCGATCACGGTTGCATGTCCCGCTCAAATCAGATGCGGAGATCATGCTTCAACATCATGGTGGAACAGAGCCTCGACTTTTGCGACGCTTTGTCTACCATGTGGGTGATTTGGGACGACGCTGGTGATTTCTACCTTTGGTAGCTTGTGATACCGATATCTCGCTTTTTTTTCCATTGTTAATCGACCAACAGTTTCAATTTCTGTGCAATAATAATGGCATCGATCATCGAGGTCGTTGTCGGCACAGTTCGGATCACGATCAGGGTCCATGGCAGATCGCTGACGGCGGCATCAACGCCAAAGCGCGGCGGCAATTCCGGGGACACCGTGGAAAATCGGAGCGGCTACGGGGCCCTTGTCCCCAAAATAAAAAACGACCCTCGGAGGTCATGCCGAGGGCCGCTAAAGCTTCAATCCGTCGGTCGCTCAGACGAGTTCAACCACCGCGGCAATCTTCAAAGCGATCCCACCAATAGGCCGCGCGGCGACCGTTGCCGTTCTGCTCGTTCCAGACAGCGCGCCGACGATACTCGCCGCAGCCCGGAGCTTCACGGACATAGACGCGCTCACGCGAATTGGCGATGGCCGCACCAGCAATCAGGGCACCAGCGACGACGCCAATCCCGAGAGCAGTGCCACGGCGGCTGTATGCGCTCGCGGTATCGACCATCACGGCCGAGGTGAGTGCAAGTGCCAGGGCGCTATAAGCGCTGGCTTTGGCGATCTTGTTCATGAACAGTCTCCTTGAGGGGTTGGGAGTGAACCTAAGGCAGGTACGTGAGGGCAGTTACGAGACAATCGCAAGTTTGGTTTCGTTCGTCCGACGCTAGAGCGCCCCTAACGGCAGCGTAGTCGATAGCAGCAGAAACAAGAAATTGGTCCTGATGCAATCCTTAACCGAGCACGCCTTAGGCAAGCATGTTGGTATCGCCACAGACCGAGATAGCTTGTCCAGATATAGTCATGGCACGTGAACTGGCGATGAATACGACCATATCAGCAAGTTGCTGCGGCGTGACGTAGTCCTTGATCGAAGTTGCCTGGAACATCATGGCTTCAACCTCTGCAAAGCTCATGCCGCGCTCCTGAGCCTTGGCCTCGAACACGCGACGAATACGATCTCCTGCCACAAGACCCGGTAACAAAGCGTTAACTCTGATCCCGCGCTCGCCCAGCTCAATCGCGATCGACTTGGTAAAACCGATGACGCCCCATTTGGCTGCTGCATAAGCGGATCGCAAAGGAAAACCATGTTTTCCAGCTTGCGATGACAGGTTCATCATGCTGGCATTTGTGGATTTTTCAAGGTGCGGGATGGCGAGGCGCGCACAATTGAATTGCCCGGTGAGGTCGACCGCCAGGCAACGATCCCAGTCTTCAGGATTGATGTCCTCAACACGGCCGGTTGGGCCGGCAATACCAGCGTTGTTGACGAGACAATCGAGGCCCCCGAGATCAGCGATGGCTGCATCGAAGAGACGCGCCACTTGATCCCGGTCGGAGACGTCGCAGTGTGTGGTGCGCACTTGCGGCAGCTCGCTGCTGACACTTACCAAGGCTTTGGCATCGACATCGCAGACGTGAACCCGGGCACCTTCACGCACGAAGGTCCGAGCGATTTCCCGACCAATTCCGCCGGCCCCAGCCGTCACCAAAACCCGTGCGCCTGCAAGTCCGAGATCCATGTCTGCCTCCACTGTTGCGCGTCGAATTATCGGCTTCGCTGTGCGCGGCTCAATCTTTTGCCGTCCCTTCGACCAAAGGACAAGCATGCCCCCACAGCCGCCGCAGCTTCTCCCCGCGCGCGACGCATTGGCGCCATCATCATCGGGCTTTGTAACATATCCGCCAAGGGCAGCTGGCGCGATGCGAGTATCGGTTCATCGTCATGTCATCAGCGTTAACGAATGGTTTACGGATTTCAGCCATGGTGAATCATCGTGTGTTCCGCGCGTTGTCCTGCGGGAGAAGTCAGATGGTTCGCGTATTGGTTCCGGCATGGATTGCCGTCGTGTCTTTGGGGCTTGGCGCCTGCGCTATGGGCGCAGCGAACCTGACCTCGGGGATCGCTGAAAATTCGACACCGCCGCCCCGCTCTGTGGCCGGCTCGACTAGTACCGGTCTCGGTGGTGATCCCAATGCCCGACCGGCACGACCAGCGAAAGTCGGGCAGCAGACTGCGGCGCTCGACAAGGCGCCACAAGCGTCGTTCGAAAAGGCCCCCGCTGGCGCGTTGTCTGACCGCGATTTCAGCGGCAGCAAACTCGACGCCGAAAAAGCCCGCGATGCGATCAATGCGTATCGGGCAAACAAAGGCTTGAAACCAGTCAAGCTCAATCCAGCGTTAACGGACGCGGCCAAGGCGCATTCACGCGACCTCGCCAAATGGGACCGGATTTCGCACTATGGCTCGGACGGCTCGAACCCATGGGACCG
>JAYSUN010000131.1:0-2127 GCA_043719045.1 Hyphomicrobiaceae bacterium
AGGCGCGATGACCGCCACACTCAGCCCATGCTTTTGCTCGTGGCCCTCATGTCGCGCCAAAATTGAAAGACGTCGCGGCCATTCAGCAATTTTGGCGCGACGGGCCACGAGTGTGGCGCTACCATCGCGCACAATCGGCCAGAGCGACGCGAACGTTGAGGTCCACCTGTGGGCTGTGGGCTGTGGGCTGCGGTCTGAACCGGTGTTTGCGCTCGGAGGCGGTTGCGGTTATCGCCTCCTGGACATCGACAAGGTTTCCGCCCCCGGATCGCCCGAGCCAGGGCCGGTTTACACTGCATCGGTTGCGAAAGTGAGTGCTGCCATGGCCGGTTTGCTCGGCAAGACTGTCCTGATCACCGGGGCCTCCCGCGGCATCGGCCGAGCGGTCGCGGGTCGCTTTGCCAGTGAGGGTGCCAACATTGTCGTCAATCACTGGCGCGACACCGATGAAGCGTTGGAAACCGTGACATTCCTGCAGGGTGTGTCCGCCTCCAGGCAGTTTGCCACGGCGCGTCACATGTCCTTCGAGACTGATGTGGCTGATACCGGTGCTGCCAAAGCGCTGGTCACAAAATGCGTTACCGACTTCGGCCGTCTCGACGTCCTCATCAACAATGCCGGCGTCTTGCCGTCGGAGTCCGCCGGGGCAAAGTTTGATGCAGCGGCTTTCGACCGTGTGATGTCGGTCAATCTGCGTTCCGTCGCAAACCTCTGTGCCCGTGCGATCGAACATTTCCTGTCTCGTTCGGGTGGTGGCATTATCATCAACACGACCAGCGTTCACGCCGTGATTCCGAAGCCTGGCTATCTCGCCTATGCCGCCTCGAAGAGCGCTCTTGATATGCTGACGCGGACGCTGGCGCTCGAGTATGCCGACCGTGGGATCCGCATCAATGCGGTTGGCCCCGGGGCAGTCGATACCGATATGAATGCGGCTTGGAAGGACGATCCGACAGCACGCGCAGCCGTCGAGAAGCACATTCCCATCGGCCGCTCGGCAAAGCCCGGCGACATCGCGGGCGTGTTCGCGTTCCTTGCATCCGACGACGCAGCCTACATCACGGGGCAGACCATCTATGCTTGCGGCGGTCTGACGCTCAACGCGGATTTCAAATCCAATTGGTCAAGCTGAGTTTCGTCATCAGCCGTCACACCTCGTTGCGCGCTGTCGGACCCGGCAGCGTGCATGGGTGGCGGTTCAGGCGGGCCGCGGTTCAGGCGGGCCGCCGCGGCCGTTCACGGCGACCAGTCACCTGACACGAAACTCACGCGCGTTCGACGAAACTGTCGACGACGCGTTTGGTTTCACCGCCGTCAAAGTCGATGGTCAACTTGTTGCCGTCCACCAATGCCACGGTCCCGCCGCCGAACTTAGAGTGGTTGACGCGGTCACCAGCGCGGAAAGACTCACTTGACGCAACCGATGAGGCGACGACGCGGCCCTCGAGCGTGACTGGGCCCCGTTTTGCTGCATTGCCGGCAAAGCGTGTCGGCTGTTGCTTGGCTTGTGCTTGCGCGCGTTGCCAACCGGGCGTCTGATATGTCGTGGTTTCGTACGGGCCGGCATTGTCTTCAAAGCGGCTCCGGCCGTAGGGGTTGGGCCGCCCGAAACCGCCGCCGTAGCTGCCGTTGAAATTGCCATAGGTGGTGCCAAGCGGGCTTTTGGCTTCCACCACGGCGACGTGGCTGTCGGGCAATTCGTCGATAAAACGTGACGGCACAGCGCTTTGATAGAGCCCGCGCATGCGTCGGTTCTGGGCAAACGACAAGCGCGCGGATTTCTTGGCGCGGGTAATGCCAACGTAGGCGAGACGGCGTTCTTCTTCGAGGCCGTCAAGTCCGCTTTCATCGAGCGAGCGTTGATGCGGGAACAGACCTTCCTCCCAACCCGGCAAAAACACGACATCGAATTCAAGGCCCTTGGCTGCGTGCAAGGTCATCAATGAGACGCGCTCGCCATCGTCGCCGGTCTCGGTGTCCATCACCAAGGAGACATGCTCGAGAAAGCCGGCCATGGTTTCAAACTGATCCATGAAGCGGACAAGTTCCTTCAAGTTTTCCAGTCGTGATTGGGCCTGCGGACTCTTGTCGGACTGCCACATGGCTGTATAGCCGCTCTCGTCGAGG
>JAYSUN010000132.1:0-2122 GCA_043719045.1 Hyphomicrobiaceae bacterium
CACCGGAGCTGATCGACGGACCGATCGTGATCGAGGTGGCAAACGTCGCTGGGCAAGCCGCGAAACAGTCCACCTAGGCAGCGAGAGTTGCGGTGGCAGCGAGAGTTGCGGTGCGCCGTGAGTTGGCGGCTGCCGCAGCCTGCGCAGGATCGCGCAGGCCCCGCCATTCAACCAGCGTCGGGTGCCGCGATGGCGCAAGTGCCGCGGTCAGGTGTGCACAAAAACCCCTCGCAAGTGATCCCAACCGGGTCTTGCCGCAACAGCGAAGTGTCTACTTCGGCTCCGGCTGCCCCTTGGATTCGGGTCCAGCTTTCGGCTCACTTTTTCCTTTGCTCTCCGACTTCTGCTGCGGTTCGGGCTGGCGCTTGGGCTCAATCGTCTGCTTTGGCTCGGCTTGGCCTTTGCTCTCCGACTTCTGCTGCGGTTCGGGCTGGCGCTTGGGCTCAATCGTCTGCTTTGGCTCGGCCTTGCCTTTGCCCTCGGAATTCTGCTGCGGTTCGGGCTGGCGTGCGGGCTCGGTCGTCTGCTTTGGATCGGCCTTGCCCTGTGCCTTCGCGTCGACCTTCAAGGCGGCGGGCTTATTCTCTAGTTCCGCTGCTGCAGCCTGCTTGGGCACCGCTTTGGGCTGGGTTTTAGCAATCGCCGGTCGGAAGGCGCGAACCACCTGCCCGTTGTCCGTGATAGGGCCTGCCTTTTCGGCAGTGGTTACTTCATGCACCACGACCTTCCTTGCGACCACGCGCTCAACATTCGTGACATTGATCACATTGTTGACGACGACGTTGTTGACGACGCGTACAGATCCTGCCGGCCGCGTTGCTCGCAACACCTCGGGATTGCGGTTGCCGACCAAAATGTGCGTCTGAACGTTGCTGTCCAGAAAGTTGCGCGTTGGCACAAATCGCCACGCTCCGATTCCGATCGTTATCGCGCCAGTGCCAATAGAGAACGCATAGCCGGAGCCTGACGGGGGAAGCGCCGCCCAACCAACATATTCGTCGCTATATTGCCAGCTGACCCATGCCGGAGCCCACTCGGACCCCGGGACCCAGAACCAACCTTGGTCGTCATCGTAACCCCAACGTCCATAATGGTAGACTGCCCAGCCATAGGGCTCATCTGACACCCAGAGCCAACCATACGGCCGCGTGTATACCCAGTGGCCATCCGAGTAGGGCCGCCAATCTTGGGCGACCCTGGCAGGTACCCAGACATAGCCATGCCGGCGCGTGGATAGCCAACGGCCATGCGGCGCCAACTCGTCGAAAAAGATACTTATATCTACGTTGCTCGACCTTTGTGCGTGGGCAGGCGACACGAAATGTAGTCCAGCATGGTCAGTCCGGAGGAAACCAGGGTTTGCAACAAGCACCCCGGCTACAGCCGTCCCCAACAACAATGATCGCTTCAGCATTTTCTTCTCCCAACGCACAATCCCGGCGCTTACAGCTGGGACGACTGGCTAGGAAACGCGGACATCGACCATTGGTTCCTCGTGTGCCGGGATGCTCCGGCCTGAATGTCTAGAGTTGACGAGGCGGTTGGCTGCCTGATCTGGCGCAGCGAGCAGCCTCGTTGATCGTTTTGGCAAGGCTTGCGAATTGCACGGTATAGACACGACGCCGATGAACGCACCACTTGGGCGCGGACAAAGCGCTGCGTGTCCGGAGCTAAAAAAAACGGCGCCAAAGATCACAATAACGGTCCCTTATGGCCCATCCTCACCGGTCCGGGATTGTTCGCTCGGCCGACGCGATGGTTCCGCAACCGGAAGGCCGGCCGCAACACATTTGAACCCGCGGCCGCCCCTCTCCCGGATCAAGGGTCCGGCCCTCCCCCATTGAACGCGCGCAACCCCCGCATTCATCTTTTCCCTGTGGCACGAGGCCCGTAACCGTGGACGTTGGCGCGCTTCGCGGCTATTTCTGCCTGGACTCGAACCGGCGTGCCGAGCAGGTAGGCCGATCCCGGATAATTTCAGCCGAAGGTTGCAGATGGCTCAGGCAACGACGACAGCAGCGCCCAAGGGCGCCTCGCACACTGAGATGGCTGGCGCCATCCGGGCCCTTGCCATGGACGCCGTGGAGAAGGCGAAAAGCGGGCATCCGGGCATGCCGATGGG
>JAYSUN010000133.1:0-2116 GCA_043719045.1 Hyphomicrobiaceae bacterium
AGGGCTGAGACGGGATCGAGCTCTTCAGCCGCCGTGCGTACCGTTTCAGGACAGGTTGGCCCTATGGTCATTGTCGGGTCAGCCCGCAGGCCGCAATCCTTATGTCTGGCGCCAGGGTTAGTGGGCACCCGGGTGGTGCTCGCCAAGCCTATGCAGATGACGGTTAATGGATATTGGTGCGCTCAATTTCGCGTCGGCGTACGCGCTCGGCGACCCCAGCCCAAGCCCAGCATCGGCCCGCATCACCCTTCAACCCATGCATCGTCGAGAAAAATTCAGCGATCTCGGCGGCATGCCGGCCATGCTGGCCTTCCAGGACCTCGACCATGGCAGTGACGTCCTGAGGCGTTGGAGTTGCGTCTGCATCGGGATGCCAAGAGTTGCTGCGACCGCACGTCATGTTACTTCCATCCCAAACTGGTCCGATGATGCGGTAGGAAGCAAGAACAGCGCCAAAGGCTTGTCGGCCCGCGGCTGCCACAAAATAGCAGGAATTGCGGCGTTAGACCTTCGTCGAGGCGCGGCGACGCGCGAGGAGATTTGGCAATGGCACTGCGCATATCGGCACTGGGAACATCGGCATTGGGAACCGCGAGTTTGGCTGCGGGTTTGCTGGTCGCAACACTCGGCGTGGCTCTGTCGCAGCAACCCTCCTCCCCCCACCAGTCGCCCAATCAACCTGCCGGTGGCGGCCGGTTTACCATGCACCCGGCAGACGGGGGCGTGATCCGCCTGGATACCGAAATCGGCACCATGTCGCTATGCAAGTCACGCAATGGCGGTCAATGGCAGTGCGAGTCACTGCCTGACGAACGCCAAGCGCTGGACAAAGAGATCGCGCGCCTCACGACCGAAAACAAAGACTTGCAGGCGTCGGTCAAACGCCTGGAGGAGCTGAATGGTATCCCGCAGGACAAGCCGCAAAAACGCGCCGACAAGGGCCCTGGCGGCTTGGGTTCGGGCCTGCCTGGCCCCGAGGATGTCGACAAGGCCATGACCTATCTCCAGAGCATGATTAAAAAGTTCAAAGACAAAATCAAAGAGTTTGAGGACCTTGAGACCAAGCCGGGCCAGCGCCTATAACCCGGTCGCTGAAGGATCACCCCTCCGGGTGAAACGGCGCGACACCCGCAGGCCCCGATGTTCTCAACCGCAACGCTCGCAGCAGCCCTGATCAACGGGCTCACCACCGGCGCGGTCTACGCGTTGATCGCGCTCGGCTTAACACTTGTCTATGGCGTCTTGCACATTATCAATTTTGCACACGGGGCCGCGCTGACGGCTGCGATGTATGCCGTGTTCTTCCTGGTCACGGGCCTGAAATTCGATCCGTACTTTTCGATCCTGCTCGTCACGCCGCTGTTCTTTGCGCTGGGCTATGCCGTCCAACGCTGGATCATCGGACCGGCTGCCGGCGACAACGACAACGCCATCCTGCTGGTCACACTTGGCCTATCGATCATCATTGAGAATGCATTGCTGGCTGCGTTTAAGGCCGACACGCGCTCGATTGACGTGCCCTATGCATTTTCGTCGATTGACCTCGGCTTCATGTTTCTCGGATTACCGCGGATCATCGCCTTGGTCGTGGCGGTGGCTGTCACAGTGCTGTTGGGGTTGTTGTTAACCCGCACCGATACCGGCAAAGCCATCCGCGCCGTCGCCAAAGAGAAGATGGGCGCAACTCTCGTCGGCATCGACGTGAAGCATATCTATGCCGTCACGTTCGGACTCGGCGCTGCGTGCGTCGCCATTGCTGCGTGCCTCCTGATGCCGACGTTTTATGTCAGCCCGCGCGCTGGCAACGCCTTCGTACTGGTCGCATTCACGATTGTCGTGCTGGGCGGCATGGGGTCAGTCGCGGGGGCCTTGCTCGGGGCCCTCTGCATTGGCGTGGTCGAGAGCTACTCAGGCCTGTTTCTTGGTGAAAGCCTAGGCCAGATGGGGATTTTCCTGATCTTTATCCTGGTCCTGCTGGTGCGACCGACTGGCTTGTTTGCGGCAAAAGCATAGACGCGGCGCAGGCGAAACCGGCAGCCAAATCAGCTTTCATATCGGTGCTGGCACGGGCATTCGTTGAAGGTCCCCGACAGCGGTTACACTGATGGAGTGCAGA
>JAYSUN010000134.1:0-5750 GCA_043719045.1 Hyphomicrobiaceae bacterium
CTGAACTTCCCCAAAGGCACACCCGGGCGTGGCGCAACGTTGCTGAAAGCCAAAAACGGTGCCGACGTTCTGGTCATCAATGCGCTCGGCCGCGTCTTCATGAACGAGATGGATTGCCCGTTCCGCGCTCTCGACAACGAGATCACGGCCTGCAAACTCAAACAGGGCGCGGACGCTATCTTCGTTGATTTTCACGCCGAGGCGACCAGTGAAAAGCAGGCACTCGGCGTATTCCTCGACGGCCGCGTGTCCGGCATTGTCGGCACACACACACACGCGCCTACCGCCGATCATCGCATTTTGCCAAACGGCACCGCCTACATGTCCGATGCCGGCATGTGCGGAAATTATGACTCCGTCCTGGGCATGGATACGGAAGAGCCGGTGCAACGTTTTCTCACCCGCATCCCAAAAGAACGCTTCAAGCCCGCCGACGGTCCAGGCAGCGTCAGCGGGCTTGCCATCGAGATCGATGATAAGTCCGGCCTCGCCAGAAAGGTGGCGCCAGTCAGGCTCGGTGGCGCGCTGAGCCCAACCGAGCCGCAGTTCTGGCTGCCCTTGATTTAACCGATCACACTGTCCGTCCGTCCCTCAGTCGCGAATAGGCAGCCAAACCGACACAAAGGATCGCGGCCATCGACATAAACATGGTTCGGTACGCTGCCTCGGCATAACCACCACCGGTGGGCGTCGTAAACAGCGGCGGGATGAAGCCGGTGAGAATTGGCATTGCCGAAGTGCCGAGGAGTTGCGCGACGTTCGCTGACGTTGCGCCTCGCCCTGCCAGATGATCCGGTATTCGCCCCCGGATCTGCGACAATAGTATCGGGCCATAACTTGAGACGATGCAAAGGCCGAGCAAAAGCAGGATCGCGAGCCAAGCCGGCGGCTGCGAGAGTGCGGCCCACAGACAGAAGAGGCTGATGGCGCAGACCACGAGCATCATCACCAGGAGTTTTGGCTTGCCGATCCACCGGTCCAATGGGCCAATCACCATGTTGGCAACCACCAAAGTTAGCGCAACCAACGTCAAAACGTGCCCGCGCGCAACGGCATCAAAACCGTGCACATCACGCAAATAGGGGCCAATCCAAAGGCCAATAATTGTGAACAGGCTCGCGTAAGCGACACTGAACAGAGCGAAAAGACTTGGAATTCCAGGAGTTCGCCAGATCTGCTTCAAACCATCGATTGTGCCTGGGCCTCCAGAGGCCGGCACGATCGGCTTTTTGTCGACCGGATGGTCGCGTACGACCAAAAAGAATGAAGCTCCAACCATGCCGGACAGTACCGCCACTCCTAGAAAGCCGCGCCGCCAACCGATGGTCTCAGCCATATAGGCAAGCGGCGTGCCGGCCAGAAAGTATCCTGCCTGACTAAAGGCAAATACGAGGCCGAGCATGGTGCTCCAGCGCTCCCGCGCAACGAAGCGAGGGATCAGCACAACCGAGGCCATGAAACTGCCAGCGCAACCGAGCCCGACAAGAAAGCGCGCGGCGATCAGCATGCCGCCGCCGTCGGCCAGAGCGTGCAAAGCGGCGCCAGCGGTCATCGGTAGACTCAGCATCGCAACTGATTTGCGCACGCCGATGCGATCGAACATCACGCCCAACGGCACCTGCAACACGAGCAATGCGATGAAAAACGCGCTATTTGCAGTGCCTAGGAGCTGCGAAGAGAGTCCGAGATCCCGAATCAATTCCGGTGCAATCACCGCATTTGACGCGCGGAAGAAATTCGACAGCGAGCCCGTTGCCACCAGAACTGTCAGCAGCGCAATCAGCGAGCCTGTCCAAACCGTTGCATCACCACACTTGTCCTGCTGCACCTCTCGTAGCCCCCAAGCGCGTCGACTTGGGCATCATAGCTTTTTATCCAGGTCTGGAAAGCCGGGGACCTGCATGGCAGCTGGGCGAAGCCACAACAGAATTGCTGCAAACAGTGCGATCAGTATCGGTTGCGGACCTGAACGTAACGGATTGGCTGGGGATAGCGGATCGCCTGCTCGTATCGAATGGGGCGATACTGTACCGGCTGGTAGAACGCTGAACCACCAGACGGGTAGCCGTAGCGGCCATAACCGGAATAGCCGCCAGTGTAACCGCCACTATAAGCAACCCGCTGCGGATAACTTGGTTGACGGCTGGCAATGGCTTCAGGGGCAAATTTCGGTTGGCCGGTGACGCTGATGCGGGTGTGGGCCAGACCGTGCTTGGAGACCAGAGCATAGAAGGTTGCGGCATTGGCCGGCGATTGGCGGATGCAGCCGTGTGAGGCGGGGCGCCCCAACGAGCCAGTGGCTTGTGTGGCGTGCATCGCAATGCCACCGTTAAAGAACACGGCATGTGGCATGGGGGCGTTGTCGTATTGCTTGGAGAACCAGGTTTTGGCCATCCAGCCGGGCTTGAAAGAGCCGGTCGGCGTTTCATGGCCGCGCGCGCCCGACGAAATCGGCCAGCTGTGTTTGACTTTGTCGTGCTCAAGGATCGTGACGCGCTGAGCGGCCAGGTCGACCTT
The DNA here is from genome assembly GCA_043719045.1 of Hyphomicrobiaceae bacterium. Taxonomy (GTDB): domain Bacteria; phylum Pseudomonadota; class Alphaproteobacteria; order Rhizobiales; family Hyphomicrobiaceae; genus JABFRJ01. The sequence continues at coordinate 2,518 of JAYSUN010000134.1, forward strand.
GGCGTGAAGCGTTATGGCAGGCGGCACCGGTTTAGGGGCAACCGCGACGATCGGAGCTTGGTTGGCGGGTGCGGCAGGCACTGCTTCGATGGCCGACGCGGGTGGTGCATCTGCTTTCAAAACGGGTGGTTCGGCCGAGGCGCTGGTCGCGCTGAAGCCAAATGTCAATGACAAGGCGATGAGCCCGGCGCGTGCCATCTCAGTACTCCGAACAATGCTGGGTGAAGGACGTGACTTCATGTGTAGCGAAGTACGGCTACGATCTGCTTAAGTTTCGGTCGACTTTGCGTCAACGCGTGTCTCAAGTTGGGATCGGAGACAGCTTCATTTTTCGTTAGTGAGACTGCAACAATTGTCGGATAAACGAACCCTGCCGCCCTGCTGCCAAGGCGCGTTACGACCGGACCAGACTCACGATGAAGAAAATCTACGACTGGATGATGCGGATGGCGGCGGGCCAAAAGGCGCCCCACGCGCTCGCACTCGTGTCGTTTGCGGAAAGCTCCTTCTTCCCGATCCCGCCGGACATCATGCTGATCCCGATGGTGCTGGCTAATCGTGCCAAGGCGTGGTGGTACGCTACGCTGGCGACTATCGCTTCGGTCATCGGTGGCATTGCGGGTTACGCAATCGGCTATTTCCTGTTCCAGGCCATCGGCCAGAAGATCTTGGCGTTTTATGGCTACGCCGGCAGCCTCGATCAGGTGTTCAGCTGGTTCAAGGATTGGGGCGTCTGGATCTTGCTCGCTAAGGGATGGACACCGTTCCCCTACAAAGTCTTGACTATCTTGGCAGGCGCTGCAGAAATGAACCTGGCGTCGTTCGTTGGGGCCAGCATTATCGCCCGGGCTATGCGATTCTACTTGGTCGCCGGTCTGCTCTATTTTTTCGGCGAGCCAATTCGAGCGTTCATCGAAAAGCGGCTGACCCTGCTGACAACTCTTTTCGTGATTGGCCTGATTGGCGGATTCGTTTCGATCAAGTATCTCAAGCTCTTGTTCTGAGTATTTGCCCCAAAAGGCCAAGTCCCGTGCGTTCCATCGACAATCCGCTCAAGTCGCCTGCTTACAAGGCTGCATCACTCGCCTTAGTGGGCTCGTTGGTGGTGATCCTAACCGCGCTCGGCTTTGAATATCTTGGCGGTTACGCGCCTTGCCCGCTGTGCCTGCAGCAGCGCTGGGCCTACTACGCCGCGGTCCCCTTCCTTTTCGCAGGCCTGATTCTTCTCTCCAGCGGCCGCATTACCCTGAGCGGGACTCTTTTCATGCTGGTTTCCGTCGGTTTCCTGCTCAACGCCGGGCTTGGTGCCTATCATGCTGGCGTCGAATGGAAATTCTGGCCCGGGCCAGATACTTGCAGCGCCACTGCGCAACCTTTGACGACCGGTGCGGGTGGGCTTTTGAACAAACTCAAATCCGCGACCGTGAGCCGTTGCGATGAGGCTCCGTGGCGGTTTCTCGGCTTATCTTTTGCGGGCTGGAACGTCATCACATCAATGCTGCTGTGGATAACTTCGCAATCGGCTGCGTTCGCAACTTCGGCGCTCCGGCCGCGTTATTGAGTGAAAATAACAAACGTAAACAAGTCGTTAACGATCAGTCTTCCGCAAAACATAGACTAAAGAACGAATATAGAATGAACGAAAGTCAAGCATAATTCCTTGCTTCACGCTCCTTTTCGCCTTTTCGTTGCCAGAATGTAACGGCAAAACAGTCATGTCTTCGGGAACACACCCCGAACCGAGGTGAAACGAAACGCGGACGAGTTGAGGAGCCCACCATGTATCAGTCCTCTCGGCCGCCACAATCCACCTCGGCGTTCAGCGTTCCGCCGAAGCGTCTCCTGGCCCAGCGTTTGTTGCGTTCTGTGGCAGCCAGGCAGTCGGTGACAGTGGCTCCGAGTTCCGCGTCAAGTTCAGTATCTTGTCCAGTACAGCGTTTTGTCGGGGTGCGTACGTCCGCCCCGGGATCTGGCGGCCCAATGCGCCAGCAAAATGACCTTCCGCGTGTGTTTGCGTCCCGTATGGAAGGTCCACGAAACGTCCTCATCAAAGCGTTTCGCAATCTCCAACGAGCCGCCCGAGCCAATTTGTTTTCGCGTTTGGCAGGGCGGTTCGCCCCTCACAGTCAGCGTCTCGTTGCGTTCGAGTTGGTTGCGTCCAAGCCTGTTGCGTCCAAGTTGCGTCCGCACTGAGATTTAGTCGTTTGGGTTCAGTTGGTTGCGTTCAAGAGTCTGGGTTGAGTGTCGTTGCGTCCTGGTTGCGTCATGTCCCGCGTGTGTTGAGTTTTCGTGCGTGTGTGCTGCGTCAATAGGTAAGGCCTCATCTCATGTCAGCAGTTGCGTCCTCGTTGAGTTCCCCGAGTCCCGCGGTTTTGCGTTCCCCAGTATCGAGTGCGGGTGTTCAGACATCGTTGCGTTCGTTGCGTCAGACAGAGTTGCGTTTGGTTGTGTCGGAGGAAGTCGAGTTCATAGCGTTGGGCGCCGTGACGGCCCATCTCATCCAGTCACTGTCAACTAAAGTCGTAGCGTCGAAGTCGGACTGAAGTTGGCGAATTGTCTCGCCACGTGCTGATAAACGGCTCTAAGCTAAGCAAGATTTCGGGTCGCCAACACATCATTGGCCGGCCCGCACGGAATGGCAGACATACTGAGCGTTGCGCCTGCAAATCTCTCGAGATCTCAAATTGCCAAGTGCTGCGTACTGAGATCTGGGCGTTCGGTGTGTCTGCCAACTTCCATTCTTCGACTGGTCTTAGGTCTTGGACATCAAGACAGCCGTGTTCCATCAGCCAACGTACCATAACCTGCACATCCAAGGCTCAGGACACATCCCATGACCGCTCCCCAGTATTCGAATCCGGTTCAATGGCAGCAGAACATTGGACTAGCCCGCACGGCCTGCGCCCGCATTTTCCGTGATGGCGGTAAGCCCGGCGATGCCCTCCGCGTATTCGGCCTCGATACGGATCATGCGCCGACTGATTGGGCCGTCGTAGTCGATCGCATCGCCACCTCACTGTCGATGCCGGCTAACGCCCGTAAGGCTGCTTGAAAATTTATGTGCCATCCAGCCCGTCTAGTGTGGCGTCGCGCCTTGGCTGATCGGTGTTCCGGCTCGACTGGTATCAATCAAGGCGCGATGAACGCCACACTCAGCCCATGATTTTGCTCGTGGCCCTCATGTCGCGCCAAAATTGAAAGACGTCGCGGCCATTCAGCAATTTTGGCGCGAC
>JAYSUN010000135.1:0-5750 GCA_043719045.1 Hyphomicrobiaceae bacterium
CTTACCGGTTTTCGGAGAAGATGCTGCGTCAGAGAAAGCAGCATCCCGAAAAGTGGTCCTTACCGGTTTTCGGAGAAGATGCTGCGTCAACAATATCCAGTTACTTTATGTCCCAACGAATACCGACGCGGAATTCATGCGCGATTAAATCATTGACCAGTGGATCAGCAGTGGTGCCGTTGACCGGGACACCGACGACCGGCGTGTAGGTCGTGCGGATGTCGCCGGTATGAGCATTACCCATGTACAGGAAGCGATAGCCGGCATCGAGGTGCAGGCGGTCATGAAGCTTAGCTGAGAAGCCGGCCATCAGAGCGCCGGCCACGTTGGTTTTGGTGGCGCCGTCGAATTCAGCGGTACAAGTGCCGACGGTGACGACAAAGCATGGGTCCGTCGCGTGTGCGACGACGTTGACCCGGCCGGCAGTGGTCGTGTTGCGGGCAAACCCCAGACCGACACCGAGGTACGGTGTGAAATGGCTGCGCGTATCAAAGTCATAATAGATGTTGGCCAGAGCGACCAGGTTTTTGACGCCGAACTCGCGCTCACCCATGACGGTCGCGAGTTGATCGCCGACCGTGCCGCGAACTTTGGCTTCCGAGCGCCAGTCAAAGGTCAGGTCGCCGCGGACGTTGTTCGAGAAATAGCGACCGACGCCGAGACCCCAACTGGGGGTCGATTCAATCGATGGCGTGCTCAGGGTATAGGCTGGCGGTTCATAGATTGAACCGAGGTCCTGATGCGCCCAGGCGAAATCGCCGCGCAGATAGAGACCGCGAGCGTGGGGCTGTTGCATGGCTGGCATATAGCCATCATCCTTCATGCTGCCGCCCTTCATGCCGCCCAGGTCGGCAGCCGAAGCACTGACCGTGCTCATCAGCGCCAGCGCCAGACCGGCCAGGATTGTTCCCCGTTTGCTCATTGAAGTTCCCTCTTCATCGTCTCAAGACGCCGGGCACACCGACGCCGGTTACAACGAGCGACCGGATAGACCTGTTGGCCGTGCCTCGCTCTTGAGGGGAGGATGCGCGATAATGGTTGAAAGTTGCTTAATCGGTGTTGCAAAAAGGTTCGTCGCTCAGTGGCCGAACGCGGGAAAGTGATGAAACTTTGCTCGCCTTGCCTCATTTTGGGGACTAGAATTATAGTGCAAGAAAAGTGACACATGCGGGCCGCATACCTTGTCGGGCCAGGGCTTCGGGGCTGGAGATCGTTGCGTAATGACAGAGGTTCGAGTTCGAGTTCTGAGCGTGGCGGTGGGCGTTGCGACGCTTGCAGGCATCGGTCTCCTGGCGACCGAACGGAGTCGTGCCCAGCAGCCTGCAGGGGCGTCGCCCTCACAACCATCAACCAATAGTGCCGCATCAGCCGCGCCAAAAGGGCCACCTGCGCCCGGAGGCCCGCCAGCAGCAGGAGGAGCGCCACCGCCTCCCGCTGTCACCGTCGCAAAACCCGTGCAGCGGAAAATCACAGAGTGGGATGAGTACACCGGCCGCTTTGACGCTGTGTCAGCGGTGGAAATCCGAGCCCGTGTATCAGGTTACCTGAACGAGGTGCATTTCCAGGACGGTCAGGTCGTAAAAAAAGGTGACCCCCTTTACAGTATCGACTCGCGCCCTTTTGAACGCGCTCTCGATCAGGCGAAAGCTGAACTCGCGCAGGCCTCGACCAAGGTGGAAAACTCCTCGCTCGACGTCGAACGCGGCAAACCGCTGGTTGATCGCAAGATCATGTCAGAAAAGGTATTTGACGACCGGGCCAACGCCCTGCGAGATGCCCAAGCGCAAGTGAAGGTTGCAGACGCCAGAGTCAAGACGGCCGAACTCGACTTGTTTTTCACCAAGATCACGTCGCCGGTCACCGGCCGCATGTCGCGCAGCAGCGTTTCGCCGGGCAGCTGGATTTCAGCCGGTGCTGCCGCCAATGCGACCTTGCTGACCTCCGTCGTCACCGAGAACCCGATCCACATCTACTTTGACATCTCCGAGAACAATTGGATCAAGTATCGCCGCATGGTCGAGAAGGGTCAGAAAGCTGGTGCCGCACAACTCGGCACCGAGTTGCAGCTCGCATTGCCTGATGAAACGCTGTTCCCGCATAAGGGCAGGATCGACTTCATTGACAACCGTCTCGATCAGGCCACGGGCACCATGCGCGCCCGCGCGATTGTCGACAACAACGCCAATACCTTCTCGTCGGGCATGTTTGCCCGGGTCCGTGTTCAAGGCTCTGAGGATTATCTCGCGGTTCTTCTTCCCGATGAAGCCATTGGCACCGATCAGACCAACAAGTTCGTCTTTACGGTCGCAGGCGACGGCACCGTGACGCGGAAAAACGTGGCCCTGGGCCCAATGATCGATGGCTTGCGCGTCATCCGCACCGGCGTCGATGGCAACGACACCGTCATCACCAAAGGCCTGCAGCGCGCACGCCCCGGCGGCAAGGTCACGCCAAAACTGGAACCGATCAAAGTCTCCGATGCCCCCGTCGACGCATCCAACGCCAAAGGGCCGGCACCGCCTAAAACACAGTGAGGCTTGGCACTGCGCGCGAGTCTCGGGATCGCAAGAGATGTGGCCTTGTTACGACATCAACTGAGTGACTGTTCCGCCCGCATTGCTGGCGAGGGCGACAGTGACGCCATCGAGTTACGATCATGAGCATGAGCCATTTCTTTATCGCGCGGCCGATCTTTGCCGCGGTGATTTCACTCTTCATCACGATTCTTGGCGTCATTGGATACTCCGGCCTCGCAGTGAATCAGTTGCCCGAGATCGTGCCGCCGACGATCATTGTTTCGACCAGTTACCCCGGCGCCAACGCCCAGACCGTGGCCGATACGGTGGCAGCGCCGATTGAGCAGGAGATCAACGGCATCGAGGGCATGATCTACATGGCCTCGCAGTCGACCAACGACGGTGGACTGGCAATCACCGTCTCATTTGAACTCGGCATTGATATCGATCGCGCCCAGGTCCTCGTCCAGAACCGCGTTCAAGCTGCTGAACGTCGCTTGCCCGATGAAGTCCGCCGCTCCGGTTTGACCGTGCGCAAACGCTCCCCCGATGTGCTGTTGTCGATCCACCTGTTGTCCCCCGACAAGACCTACGACCAAGTTTATATTTCCAACTATGGCCTGCTCAATGTGCGGGACCGACTGATGCGCGTCGACGGCGTTGGTGACGTCTCGATGTTTGGCGCGCGCGAATATGCCATGCGCATCTGGCTGGATCCCGAGCGGCTGGCCATGCGCAATCTGACTGCCGAAGAAGTACTGTCAGCCCTACGCGGCCAGAACGTGCAAGTCGCAGGCGGCAACGTGGGTGAACCGCCGACGGAAGCCAAGAATGCCTTCCAAGTGGCCCTGCAGCTGAAAGGGCGCCTGCGTTCCGCCGAGGAATTCAGCGATATCATCGTCAAAACCGGCCTCGATGGCCGCGTGGTGCGCCTGAAGGACATCGGCCGCGCAGAACTTGGTGCGCTGAGCTATTCCAGCTTCGGCTATGCGGACCGCTTCCCAGCAACTGTGATGGTTATTGCCCAGGCCCCGGGTTCGAACGCCTTGAAAGCCGCGGAGTCACTCAAAAAGGAAATTGCTGAGATCAGCAAAGCTTTCCCGAAGGGCCTCGAATATCGCATCACCTACAACCCGACCGAATTTATTGAAGTCTCGATTCGGGAACTCTACAAATCGATCCTCGAAGCTGTCGTTCTCGTCGTCTTGGTCGTGCTGCTGTTCCTGCAGACGTGGCGCGCCACATTGATCCCGGTCGTAGCGATTCCGATTTCGCTGATCGGCACCTTCGCCGTGATGCAGGCGGCCGGCTTCTCACTCAATATGCTGACCCTTTTCGGCCTCGTCCTTTCCGTCGGCATTGTTGTCGACGATGCGATCGTTGTGGTCGAGAGCGTTGAGACCAAGTTGCATGAGGGTCTGTCGCCCATTGAGGCGGCCAAAGTCTCGATGGACGAGGTCGGCGCGGCTCTGGTTGCGATCGCCCTGGTGCTCTGCGCGGTGTTCATTCCGACCGCATTTGTGCCCGGCATCACCGGCGCCTTCTACCGCCAATTCGCCATCACTGTTGCGACTGCCACGGCGATCTCGGCGTTTGTCTCGCTGACGCTGTCACCAGCCCTCGCCGCTATCCTGCTGAAGCCGCACGAAAAGAACCGCAAGCGCACCTTCCTGTCGGTCTTGGCGTTACCGATCACCGCATTCTTCGCAGCCTTCAACTGGTGCTTTGATAAGCTGGCCAACGGCTACGGCCACATGGTCCGCGGTCTCGCCAAAGTCTGGCCGGTTGTCCTGGTGGCTTACGCGGGCTTGATCTACATCGCGTATCTGTTCGTGCCGACCATCCCGACCGGCTTCATTCCCAACCTCGATCGCCAGATCGCCATCGTCAATATTCAGTTGCCGGCGGGTTCATCAGTCTACCGCACCGACGAAGTCGTTCGTCGCGCCAACGAAATCATCTTGGCGACGCCAGGCGTGAAATATACCAACGGCTATACCGGCCGTAACGGCGCCACCTTTACCGCCGCCACCAACGCAGGCTCGTTCTTCGTGGTCCTTGACGACTTCGATAAGCGTCTCGACCCCAACCTCCACGTCAACGCCATCGCTCAGAACCTGCGCCAGCGCCTCGGCCAGATCCAGGAAGCGGTCACGCAGGTGTTCGTGCCGCCTCCGGTGCGTGGCATGGGCGGCGCTGCCGGATTTTCGATGCGCCTGCAGGATAAGCTCGGCATGCCGCCCGCCGACTTTGCCCAGATTGGGCAGGACGTCATTGCGGCGACCTTGCGCCATCCGAAAATGCAAACCGCTTTCACGACCTTCCAGGCCATCACGCCGCAGATGTTCATCGATGTCGACCGTGACAAGGCACAAATGCTGAAAGTGCCGGTTGACCGGATCTTTGAAGCCCTGCGCGTTTACATGGGGTCGGCCTACGTCAATGACTTCAACATGTTCGGCCGCACCTACCGCGTCACGGCGCAGGCCGAGAGCGACTTCCGCATGGACCCGGAAAACGTCAACAAGATCCGCGTCCGCAACATCGATGGCGGCATGGTGCCGTTGGGCTCGCTGGTTCGTTTCAAGGAGCAGGCCGGCCCCGACCGTGTGCCGCGTTACAACCTGTTCCCGACCGTTGAAGTTCAGGGGACTGCCAAGCCCGCGATCTCCTCGGGTGAGACACTGACCATCATGGACGAGATCGCGGCCCAACTCCTGCCCGACGGCGTCGGTTACGAATGGACCGACTTGTCGTTCCAGGAAAAGAAAGTTGGCCGCACCGGGTACCTCATCTTTGCCCTCTCGGTCCTGTTCGTCTTTCTGGCGTTGGCCGCCCAGTATGAAAGTTGGTCTTTGCCAGTCGCCATCATGCTGATCGTGCCGATGTGCTTGCTGTCGGCGGCTTTCGGCGTCTGGTGGCATGGCCGCGATATTAATATCCTCACTCAAATCGGCTTTGTCGTGCTGATTGGCCTCGCGGCCAAGAATGCGATTCTGATCGTCGAGTTTGCCAAGCAGGGCGAGGATGAAGGCAAGGGGATTGTCGATGCAGCCGTGGATGCCTCGCGCCAACGCCTCCGGCCCATTCTGATGACCTCGCTGGCTTTTACTCTCGGCGTTATCCCACTTTACATTGCTCAGGGTGCGGGAGCTGAATTGCGCGTTGCGCTTGGCACAGCGGTGTTCTGGGGCATGATCGGCGTGACCTTCTTCGGGCTGATCTTCACCCCCG
>JAYSUN010000136.1:0-17544 GCA_043719045.1 Hyphomicrobiaceae bacterium
TCCTTGCCGCGATTGAGCCAGACGAAATAGCTACTTTGACCTTTGACATAGCGATCATATCGACGCGCGAAATCACCTTCGGGACGTTCGACCTTGATGACGCGAGCGCCCGCATCGGCAAGACGTGATGTGCAATAGGGTGCGGCTACAGCCTGCTCCAGCGCGACAACCAGTAGGCCTTCAAGATCAGCTGTCATGCGGTTCGTCTCAATCGCCGGAAAATGTGCGTGGGTGAGGCAACGATAGCGGCCAACGGCATGAACACAACTGCGAATATCGCAGCCCTGGTGACGCGAGCCGCATGGAAACCGGCACGACCCGCATAGTCAGCCGGGCTCTCTTGAGGCCAAAGCCGCGACCACCAACGCCAAGCCGTTGGCGCGCCGATTAAGCTCAAGAGCCAAACAGCGGCATAACCCAATTGAAGCAGTGAGGGGATGGCCTTGAACACGCGCCGATCGAGTTCGGACTGCCGGGCGGCCGAGGGCAACGACAGCTGCATAGAACTTGCTGGCGTTTTGCCAAGCAGGTTGGCGGTCAAATCGGCCAACACTTGCGTCCAGCGGTTGGTGTTGAAGAGCCCATCGTTGGTCTCAGCGGTGCGCACGGACAGCAGCAGCCGATCATCGTTGCGGACGCTATCGATCACGAGGGCTTTGTTACCGGCAAACAGAGGGAGGAGATCGGCGAGTTTTCCTGAGGCCGCGTCGAGACCTGGAATATCCTGGGGCAGCCAGAGCCAGTTTCGACCGCCTGGCTGGACAGCGCCTGGCGTCTGCAAGACGATCAGGCTGACGTCCGCAACGGCTGCAGCGCGCATCATATCCGAAATCGACACACGGTTGTCTTGGGCCACGCCTGTGCGCGTGATCAGTTGACCATCGTCAATACGTCCCGACACCAACACCGTTTGTGCGCGCGCCGATGCAATGGCGTTGACCACGTCGCTTGGCGCAATCTCATCAACCAGGGGCTTGCGCGTGGCGGGGTCAATCCGTGGCGCTGACGCCAGCAGGGTCGGACCGCCCGGCGTGACCGCGAGCACCCGAACATGTGCTCGTGCCATGGACCGCATAAGATGCACTCGCGCATCACTGAATGCTGCCTGATCTGTGGCCAAAAGTGCTACGAACGGGTGGACGTGCACGAGCGGTGCTGTCAGCCCAATCCGGGTTACGGGCACGATTGCCCCAGCCAGATTGACATGCAATGCCGCATCTTGCGGTAAGGCCGCGAGAGATTTTGGTGCAGCGAACAGCGTCGATTGATCGATGTAGACCGCGATACGATGCCCAGCGCGGGACAGCTCCGGTGCCAGGCTCGCCAGCCCGCGTGCGATCTCATCGGGGCCTGACGCCAGGAACCGTTCGCCCGCGCGATTGGCAAACGCCCAATGCCCTTCAGTTTCCAAGTGCGCAGCGAGATCGGTTCGGCTTTTATCAGCGGGCACATTTGCCAGCTCACGCATCAGGTCCTCGAGCGGGCCAGCGCTCGCAGCACTCGCAAAGCCGCACGTGATCCCAACGCACACGATCAGTTGCAACAGACGCTTCATCTCGCTTTTCATACCTCGACCAACAGCTGACGAGGCACCTGCACCGGTATCGATAGCAGAATTTGGGCCATGGCTTTGCCCAGCGGGTCGTTGCGCAGGCTAGCCATCCCACCACCGCCCAGTGCCTGTTCACAGACGAAATTGAAGGCATCGATCCCCGGTAGCGCATAGCGCGTGACGCGTCCCTCAACCGCGAAACCGAGATAGCGTTTGACGGCCGCTTCGGTGACTTGATCGGCGATGACCGGCAACAACTCTTTCCGACGCGCGATGATGCCGATATTCGAAACATCGCCTTTGTCGCCCGAGCGGCCATGGGCAATCCGAAGCAGCGGCACGGTCATGACATCGGCATCTGGAGATACAGCTGTTGTTGCGGGCTCCGGTGTGGGAGGCGGTATCATTGGGCCTGTTGCAGATTGTCCAGGAGGGATCTGAATGAGCTCGGTTGCGTTCGCGAAAGCCAACGCAGGCGAGACGCGGGTTTTGTCGATCAGGAAAGCGAATTGCTGGATCGATGCCACGACATCCGGCCGACCCGCACCGCCGCCGGTTGTGCCCGGCGCAAACGAGGTCCCCGGTGCTGCGAACTCCTTGGCGAAGATTTCCAGTGCGCGCTTGTCCGAATGCCTCACTGCCAAACGCAGAATAACCTCGCGGACACCAGTTGCACGCGCGTGTGGGCCAAAGGCATTTTCGGCGCCGATCGTCTCGATGCGGGTTGCCGAATAGTCGCCAAGCCCCCGAGCAGCAAAAATATTGCGTGTACGCTCCAGCAGGGCTTCCCCGGTCCGGCGTGCTTTGGCTGCGGCATCAAATCCAATCAGTGTCAGCTGTGCGACGGAGCGAAAGCCATCCACAAACGTGGACGAAACTTTGTAAGTCGACGTTGGCGCGCGACCGCGCGCATTGCTTACCCGAACACGATGAGCCGCAACTTGCTCAAGCTGAACGTGACTGAAGTCGCAGACCACATCCGGCAGAATGTAAGCAGATGGATCACCGATTTCATACAAGATTTGCTCAGCCACTGTTGCCGTCGTGACGAGCCCGCCGGTGGCGTCGGATTTGGTGACGATGAAGGATCCGTCGGCCGCGAAGTCAACGATGGGATACCCAATATTCGCCCAGTCGGGTACGGTTTGCCAATCCGTGAACAGCCCACCGGTGGCTTGTGCGCCGCACTCGATGATGTGACCGGCCAATGCTGCCTGTGCAAGTCGATCGTAGTCATCAACGGCCCAATCAAACGCATGCATGATGGAGCCGATAGTGACGGCGCTGTCGACACAGCGGCCAGTGATAACGATGTCGGCCCCAGCATCGAGAGCGGCCTTGATGGGCAAGGCTCCAAGGTAGGCGTTGGCCGAGACGATGTTTTCCGGGAGCTGCCGACGGGATTGAAGTTCACGGACACCTTCGGCGCGCAACTCCGGCAGTAACGCGGTCACGTCATCACCGGTCACCACCGCGATCTTAGGCGCAAGGCCTTGCTCGGCTGCGACCTTGGCGAGTAAGGTTGCGCAAGCTTGTGGATTGACACCACCCGCATTCGAAACAATTCGGATGTTCTTCGCCAGACAATCGCGAAGCACCTGTTTCATTGTCACGGTGACGAAATCCGACGCAAATCCTGTATCTGGATTTTTCAGTTTTTGTGCCGCCAAGATCGACATCGTGAGTTCGGCCAGATAGTCGAACACCAGGAAATCAATATTGCCACCGGCGACCAGCTGCGGAGCACCAATGCTGCTATCGCCCCAAAAACCAGAGGCGCCACCGATGCGGACGGATGTCAGTGCGGTTGCCATGGCGTGATGTGGTCCTCCGTATCAATCCCCAAGCCGATCATGACCGGACCGCAACCCTTTTCAAAGTCGCATCGCGGGTTTTCTGCAAATAAATCGATTAGTCACCGTTGCCTCTGTGATTGCGGGTCGGTCAAGGTATTAAAGTCGGCCCATATCCTCCCGGCGGAGGTGTTCGCCACGATGCACGTACGCGCACATGGCGAGGCCGACGGCAACCATGAGTGTGGTCATGGACGTGCCACCATAAGAGACGAGCGGCAGAGGCACGCCCACTACTGGCATGAGACCCGTCACCATGGCGATATTGACGACAACGTAAACCGCTAGAACCAGGGCTGCGCCAGAGATCAGCAAGCGTGAAAACTGGTTGCGGACGCGGAACGCCATCGAGAACAACAAACCAAACAAGATTGCGTACAAGGCAATCAAGACAGCGGAACCGGCAAACCCCATTTCTTCAGCAAACATTGTGAAGATGAAGTCGGTGTGCTTCTCAGGCAGAAAATCAAGTTGGCTTTGTGTGCCTGCCATGAAACCCTTGCCATTCAGGCCACCGGAGCCAAGTGCGATCTTGGATTGGAGAATGTGATAGCCAGCGCCCAACGGATCTTTTTCCGGATCCAGGAACGTCAAGACACGCTGACGCTGATACGCGTGAAGGCGATCCCAAATGATGGGCAGCAAAGCTGCAAGTGCGGCTGTCCCGCCTGCAAAGTAGCTCCAGTTTACGCCTGCAAGGTACATCAAGGCGAGACCGACGGTCGCGAACAACACGGCCGTTCCTAGGTCCGGTTGCTTGAGGACCAAGGCCGTCGGGGCCGCAATCATCAGCAGTGGGATCAGAACCCAGAGCGGTCGTGAAACACGCTCAGACGACAGCCATTGATAGTAGCGCGCCAACGCCACTATGAGTGCAATCTTCATGATTTCGGCTGGCTGAAACTGCATGCCACCTAAGCTGAGCCAACGGCGCGCACCCATTTGCAGAACACCGAAAACGGGAACGAAGGCCAAAAACGCGAATGCGACCACGTAAACCGGATAAGCGGCGGCAAGCCAAAGCCGCATCGGCATCATGGCGAGAAGGAGTACTAACCCAAGTCCGAGTGCCGCCCGCAGTGCATGCTTCTCAGCCCAGGGTTCGAACGAGCCACCTGCAATCGAGTAAAGCGCAACCACTCCGATTGACGCGATCAGAGCCATCATGAGCAGAACCAACCAATGCACTCGCCAGAGTTTATCGGCCAGTGTGCGAGGCGCGGGATCAAAGCGGAATGCGACGCCCATGTTTTAACCCCTCGGACCATCGGGTACCGCGACACGGCTGCCAGAAGTGCCAGCCGAAGGTCCGGTCCACGCCGCCTGCGCCAATGGGTCCTTTGCCATTACGAGATCGAGAATATCACGGGACAGAGGCGCCGCCGTGGCACCGCCGCCGCCGCCATGTTCGACGATGGTTGCGATGGCATAGCGTGGCTTGATGACTGGGGCATAACTGACGAACAAGGCGTGATCGCGCAGTTCCCATCTCAGATCCAATTGCGCTGTTTCGGACGAGAACCGGCTGACCTGTGACGTGCCGGTTTTGCCAGCCACGGTATAGTCGCCGCTTTCTGGCCGGGCTTTACTGCCGGTCCCACCATCTTCATTCACAACGGCTGTCATGGCGCGACGGATCGCCTGATGCCAATCAGGTCGGCCCGGGATTGGCTGCACTATTGGTCTGGTCATACTGGATTCAAGAGAGCGAACAAACGTCGGCGTTACGGTGTTACCAGTGGCCAAACGCGCAGTCATAACCGCCAATTGCAGTGGCGTGGTCAAGACATAACCCTGACCGATACCGGCGAGAATCGTCTCGCCCCCAGTCCAAGGCTTGTTGAAACGGCCGCGCTTCCAGTCAGGATCCGGGATCAAGCCGCGCTTCAAATTGGCGAGCCCGCAATCATAGACTTGGCCGAGCCCAAGCTTTCGCGCCATCGCAGCCAAAGCGTGGATACCGACACGGCGGGCAACTTCGTAGAAATAGCAGTCGCAGCTTTCGCGTATCGCGCGATGGAAATCGCAGCTGCCGTGCCCGCTTCGCTTCCAACAGCGAAACGTCTGATCGAAGTAGTCAAAGCGTCCATCGCAAGCGATTTTCTCCGTCAGATCGATGACCCCCGCTTCAAGGCCGGCAAGTCCAGTGACCATCTTGAAAGTGGAGCCTGGTGGGTAGACGCCGCGGATAGCGCGGCTGTTCATCGGGTCATCAAGCTGCGTTTGCAGTCGATCCCAGGCGCGGACCGTCACTCCCTGGACAATATCATTGGGATCAAAAGTTGGCACGGAGGCCAGTACGATCACCTCGCCTGAGGTGACGTCCATGACAACGCTTGCGGCCCGGCGAAAGGCCGATAATTTCTTCAACACCTGGGCCTGTAAAACCGTATCGATGGTCAATACGACATCGCGTCCAGCAATCGGCTCAACACGGTCCAGATATCGGACCACCCGACCGCGACTGTCGACCTCGGACTGGACGATGCCGCCGTTCCCTCGCAAGATGCCTTCCTGCCCGCGCTCGATACCGGACTTGCCGGTGCGCATCCCGGGTAGGCGAAGGACTGGATCGTCGTCCATCGCCATCCGCTCGGTAGCGCCAACGTAACCCACAACGTGACCGATCGTGCGACCGTGGAAGTATTGCCGCTTGGGCGCCGCATCCGTCGAGACGCCAGGAAGACTCGGTGCCTGCAAATTGATCGCTGCGATCTGATCGAAAATTAAATCTTGAGCAATGACGATCGGTGTGTTTGCTGATTGCCTTTTAGCGCGTATCACGAGCTTGTCGATCTCATCCGCGTTGACGGGTACGATGCGCGCAAAGTGAGCAAGCACACTTCGGGTATCGTGCGCGAGAGCTGGAAGCAGAGTTGCGCGATAACTTTCCAGGTTCGCCGCGAGGACTTGGCCGAAGCGATCGAGAATACGGCCGCGTTCTGGTGCAAGCATTTGCACGCTGACGCGGTTTTCGTCTGCCAACAGTCCGTATCGAGCCTGCTCTTCGACCTGCAAGTGCCACAAACGGCTGCCAATCAGGCTCAACGCTCCGGAATAGCCAGCGCCGATCAATAGCGCGCGCCGGGAAAAAATTTGGCGTTGTTCTGTGTTATCTGGGTCGCGCTCGAACAATGGTCAGGCCTCGCGTTCAAACAGACGAGTGCGCCGTGCTTCCCACAGCCGGTCGATCGGCATCAACGCCACGGCGATTGCGGGATACAGCGAGATCGAGATCAGTGCTGCCAGCAACATTGGCTGGCCGTCGATGGTTTGGCCGGAATAGAGTGAGGCGACGCCCCAGCTGAGCCCAGCCAGGCCGAACATCGCAATGGCAAACACAGCGGCGCGGCCGGTCGCGGTCGACTGTCCGGTGAGCCCAATTTCGAGATGGGCCATGGCCGCAGAAGCAAGCCCCATCAGGGCCCAAAAACCAACCGGACCGTGCGTGAGAACATCAATCCCAAGCCCTACACAAAACACAAATGTGACTGGCAGCAGATGTGGCCGGCGTGCGCTCCAGTAGTGGATCACTGTCATCGGAGCGAAACTCAGGCAGGCGCGAACAGCTTCACCGGCTCCCAACGGCAAAACTGCAAACAAAGCGGTGACGATCACAATCAAGGCCGGAAAAAATAACAATATCATGGTGTTGTGCTCCCTGTTTCGAGCGGCGGCATGACAGTTGTGGTCGCACTCGTCGCTCGACGGCGAGTCGGCACACGGTCAAAAGACGGCTCTTCGTCAGCAAGCACAGTGCCTGGCGAGTCAAAGAACAGGACACTGACATATTCGAGGCGATCCAACTTCGCATTCAACTCGACGCGCAACTGATCACCACCGTCGACGACAGTGCCGATCCGCAGGCCGCGCGGAAAAATGCCTCCGACGCCGGAGGTAATGACGTCATCGCCAGGTTCAATTTTGGTTTCATCTGAACTGTGAGCGAGCTTGGGATACGGACCATTGTCACCGAGCATCAACGCGCGGAGGCTGCCCTTTCCGATATACACGGGCACCCGGCTGTTGAGATCGCTCAACAGCAACAAGCGCGATGAGCGACGCCCTGAGGCGAGAATGCGCCCGACAAGGCCATCAACATTGATAACCGGGAAGCCGTTTTTGAAGCCGCTGTCACGTCCGGCATCAAGCAATGCCATGCGCACAAACGGACCGCCTGAGTCAGCGATCACGCGGGCGGTAGCGAAGTTGAGCGGCTGTTCTGGAACCACTTTGGCAAGCGCATCGAGCTGAACTATGCGTCTCTCAAGTTCCTTGGCGCGCGCTTCCCAGCTCTTGAGGCGCTGGTTTTCTTCACGCAGTCGCTCGGTCTCCTGCTGCACTTGAAGCAGGCCAGCAACGGTCCGGACGCTGTGTTGTATCGGTCGGAATGGGACCATCGCAATCGTCAGAACCGGCGCGGCTGCTTCAGCCAGGAGGTTGCGAGCCGCTCGCACAAGACTGTGTTCCAGACGGCTTAAAGCTAACAAAATGATTGCGGCCAGGGCAAAAGACACCAAAGCTGCACCGCTTTGACCACGTGGCTTCGCCAGCCCGCTCTTCGTATGGCGTGGACGACGGGCAAAGGTGTCGTTCTTCAGTGTGCGGGGCATGGCTTCATGAGGCACTCAGAGAGTTCCAGTAGCAGCAGGTCTTACAAACGGTGTCGATGCAAGCGATCTGACGCTCACGGCTTGATCAGCAGATGTTCACGCTGAGCCAGATTAGCCAGCACGTCGGCTGTGCCGCTGATGACACAATGCATCGGATTTTCGGGAACGACAAATTTGACGCCCACCCGCCGGGTCAGTTCCTGATCCAAGCGATCCAACAATGCGCCGCCTCCAGTCAGGAAAATGCCACGTTCGCAGATATCGGTCGAGACTTCCGGTGGCAGCTCTTCGAGGGCCCGCTGGATGAACTCCGCAAGGTCCTCGATACAATCCTGTAAGGCTTCCGCGATGTCTTGCGGCCCGAGCACCGCACTTTTTGGGCGTCCCTGACGCAGGTCGCGGCCACGAATGTGAATCTCGGTGTTGGTGCCACTGGTATCGGCGATCGCCGTACCCGCTTCAATCTTGATCCGTTCCGCATTGCCCTCGCCAATCAACAGCTGATGCTTGCGCCGGACATACCGGATAATGGCCTCGTCCATCGCGTTGCCAGCCACCCGCAGCGAGCGGGCCTGAACCACACCACCGAGGGACAGGACGGCGATATCGGTAGTGCCGCCACCAATATCGACAACCATGGAGCCCGCGGGTTCGTCGACAGGCAGTCCTGCACCAATAGCGGCAGCCACAGGCTCTTCAACGAGGTAAACTTTGCTGGCGCCTGCAGACAGGGCGGTTTCGTAGACGGCACGGCGCTCAACTGGCGTCGCCCCGGCAGGTACACAAATCAGAATGCGCGGACGGCGGAAACGCATGGTCGTTTTCGCGCGCCTGATAAACTGACGCAACATTTCTTCGGTGGCAATGAAGTCCGCGATCACGCCGTCGCGCAAAGGGCGAATTGTTTCAATGCTTTCGGGCGTGCGCCCGACCATCATTTTGGCCTTTTGTCCCACCGCCAGTACTTCTCGATTGCCGCCGCGTGTGCGCACTGCAACCACGGATGGCTCATCAATGATCACGCCTCGATCAACTACGTGCACGAGCGTGTTGGCTGTGCCGAGGTCGATGGCGATGTCATCCGAAAATGCTCGCGATACGCCGAGAACCATAGTTTGCGCCCCTTGCGGCTCTGCCGTCGAAGAGCATCGTTGACGAAGTCTTGACGCTTAACCTTGGCCAAACCGTGAGCAAGGACCATGCCGTGGGTTGACCCGCTGCCAAGACCTCCATGATCGTTTGAAGATTTGCCAAGCTTTAAGGCGTGGCGATGTTTAGGCACTCCAGGGAACAGGATCAAGGCAGAGCATCTCATCACGGTGGCTCTACCGGCCGGAATGGTAAACATCGTCATTGCCATGGTTGAATGGAGCGATTCCCGAGACCGACTAAGCCTTGACGCTCGGTCGGCTCGATACGGCTGTGTACCATCTTGCGACGTTGATGAGCGTATCTGGACGCGGAATGCGGGCTGGGCGCATGAAGTCAACGGCAATCATGGCTGTGATATCGGCAATGCTGTAGCATTCGCCCGCGACGAATTCGGAGTTGGCTAGGGCGGCATCTAACACCGCTAACATGTCGAGCGCGCGCGGTTTGTTGGCTTCACCCCACGCCGGCACTTGCGGTACCTCGAGTCCAGCCATGGATGGATGCAAGTGACGGAAAGCCTGGGCCACTGGCAGCAGTAGATTCAGCTCCATGCGACGTTGCCACATTTCCACTGCGGCCCGCCCATAAGCGCCCTTACCGAATAAAGCTGGCTCGGGGTGAAGTTCTTCGAAGTACCGGCAGATGGCGACGGTTTCTGAGATGGTCCGGCCATCGTCAAGGACTAAGACCGGGACTTTCTGGATTGGGTTCAACTTGGTGAACGCCTCAGATTTTAAGGTTTCCTTTTTGAACTCGATTTCTTCGAACGGTACTGCAATGCCCTTCTCGGCCAAGAAAATGCGCACCCGGCGCGGGTTTGGGGCGGAACGCGTCTCGAAAATCTTCATGGACTTGCCTCGGGGCTCGCGGGATCGCTGGCTGAGTTAACAACTTTCAACCATCGGCATTCAAGTCTATCAATAACCGCTTCCCCGCCAAAACCTTGACCGAGTGGCCGAGTTCGCCATGGTGTTGCCGAATTGCGGGCGGAGGTGTGGCGCAGTGATTCAGGGGACGCGGGTGCGATTCGACCGGCAACAGGTTCGGTTTTGGGCAACGATAGCGGCGGTTGCCGCAGCGTCCGGCGGAGCTATGGCTGCAAGCGGGGCAGGCCTTGATACCGGAGTTGAGCTGGCTGCTGAGGCCATTGCCTGGGCCAACGGTCACGCGCGCGCAATCCTGGCAACCGCGTATGACCGGGCGCCGGTTCTTGTCACCGTGTTGGCCACATTGTTGATTATTCCCTTGACGGCGTTGACTGCCTTGCTGGCGCACGCTCTCCGGGTGAGTTGGAGTGGCCCGGTGCGGGCAAAGATCGTCACCAAGCACGCGGTAACCTTTCATCCCAACATCTCGACGGGGCAGCCCGGTGAGACGCCTTGGCCTGCGACGGCTTGGCTTGCGATCGACGGCTTTCCACAAGCGCCATTGCCTAAGGTTCAGGGTCTCGTGCGCATCGGCCGACACGAAGACAACGATATTCGTTTGCCGCACAGCAGCGTGCACCGCCATCATGCCATCATTCACCGAACACCGGACGCCGCCTTTATCATCATGGATCTGTCCGGGCCC
Source organism: Hyphomicrobiaceae bacterium (assembly GCA_043719045.1). Lineage (GTDB taxonomy): Bacteria > Pseudomonadota > Alphaproteobacteria > Rhizobiales > Hyphomicrobiaceae > JABFRJ01. Next base: position 10,743 of record JAYSUN010000136.1, read on the forward strand.
ACCGGGAACGGCGTTGTCGTCAACGGAGAACGTTGCAATGAGGTACGCTTGGCGCCTGGTGACCGGATCGAACTTGGGACTGTTTCGCTGCGTTTCGAGAGTGCGCCACTCTAGAGCGATTTCAGACTAGTCAGACGAGGCGGAGTCCAGTTAACCGCAGAAAATGCGACCAGCAAAGATTTTAGCCCTCGTCCACTGCAGCAAAAGGCAAGTAGTATGTCCGACCCTAAAAAACCAAACCAAGATCCCAACGGTGGCACACCCAACCGCATTCTCGGATCGTTGCGGGATGCACTCATGGCCGCTGGCCGAACGGACAGTCCGGCAGATGCACCCACAGAGCGTCGTCCCGGGCCACCACCCGCACCTGTGCCACTACAGGCGACAGCGATCACCCCACCACCAGCCACGCCCCTGTCGAGTGCTGAAACGGTGCTGGTCCGCCGTGATCCGCCGCCTGCGGCCGAAGTTGCGCGCGCAGCGGCTGCCGCCCGTCCTGGCCTTGAAGCGACCATGCGCCTGCGTGGTGGGGGTGCTCCAGCCCGGACCCAGCTGGTCCGCGGTCGTGTCGAAGTGGCCAAAGCTGAGTTCCATCAAGACCCCGTGGTCGGCTGGCTGGTGGTTGTTGGGGGGCCGGGTCTTGGCGCCTTCCGTCCGATTTACGAGGGCAATAACAGCGTTGGTCGCGCCAAGTCACAGCGCATCCCGATCGACTTTGGCGATGACACTATTTCGTCGGAGGAACAGGCGTACATTCGTTATGACAGCGTTGACCGCAGCTTTCTGTTCGTGCCGAACATGGCCAAAACCAATGTCGTCTCGATCAATTCCAAAAAACCGACCGCGGCCGTCGCTTTGACGTCCATGGACGTCATCACCATGGGCCGCACGCAGCTTGCGTTTATTCCATTCTGCGGCGAAGACTTTGATTGGTCCGAACTCGGCGACGCCAAGAGCTGATCCGAGGGCTTGCCATCCTTTCCTGCCTCGACCGGAACACGCTTTGACCTTTGCACTGACAGCCGCGATTGCCGCCACTCAGGGCGGCCGAAAGTATCAGGAAGACACCGGCTTGCTGTGGCCGAGCGAAGCTATCTGGCCCGGAGTGGTTGATGTCAAAGATTTGCCCGATGGACACCTGTTGGCTGTCCTCGGGGACGGGATGGGGGGGCACGTCGGTGGTGCCATGGCGTCTCAGCTGGCGTGCACACATTTTGTGACTGAGTTCTGCCAGCGCTTTATGGTCGGCGATCAGGGCCTGATGGCGCGAATGATCGAGATATTGGAAGCGGCGAACGCGGCGCTTGAAGTCAAGGTGCAGGCACAGCCGATGTACTCCGGCATGGGCACGACGCTGATCGGCGCACATCTCGCACCCCTTGAGCTGGGTTCGGGTCTGTCTTGGGTCAGCGTTGGTGACAGCCTGTTGTACCTTTGGCGTCGAGGCGATCTGGCACGTCTCAACGAAGATCATTCGCTAGCACCAGAACTCGACAAGATGGTTGAAGCCGGCAAGCTGACGTGGGGCGAAGCTCAAGCTGATCCAAGGCGGCATTTTTTACGGGCGGCTCTGACTGGCGGTGATATCGAAATGATCGATGTGACACCGCGCCCCCTGCCGCTCGCTGAGGGCGACGTCGTGATCGTCGCGAGCGATGGCATTCACTCGCTCGATGAGTCTGATATCGCGCGCATCATCGGCCAAGCACGAAGTGACGGCGCTACAGCTATTGCTCAGATGTTGGTCCGGAGTGTCGAAGCCATTGGTCATCCGCACCAAGATAACACAACGGTCATCGCGATCGTTGTCGGTGCCGACGCATAAGTCGTTCGCAACTATTTCCGGGCGTCAAGTACGGCCTTCAACACGACTGCGCTGCCGCCGATCCAACGAGTGCCTTCACTGACTTTGGGATGCGGCTGCGCGAGACGACCAGGGAAACGCGCAAGATAGAGATGAAGCCAGCCAGATCGTGCGTTTGGGTTCGGTTCCTGCGCGATGCTGGCAAGCGGCTCGAATAACTCTGGTTTGATCAGGCCGTCATGCGTCAATCGCACGAGGCGGTGTATGGCGCCTTCATTGAAGGCAAACCAATCCTCACCGCGGCTGGCCGCGAGTTCCGCCATCACCACCAACGGTACAAGAGCAAAGGCATGATAATGCAAAGCTAGAGTTTGGCGTTCGAGCTCTTTGGGAACAGCACCGTCTGCGCGAATATCTGTGGTTGCATCCTGCATGATGGCGCGGGCCGCCTCCCAGTGGCGCGGGCTATCCGTGGCTAAACCGACCGCAGCCATCCCGAGGCCAAGCCAATACCAGTGATTGTTACGGCTGCGTTCTGGATTGTCGAAAAATCTGCGACACGTGTCAGCAAAACGCTGTAGCCACGGCTCAATCACTGTGCGTTGTTCCGCCGTCGCGAAGTGCCGCAGTTTCAGATACGCAATCGACACACCAGCAAGATCCCACTTGCGCTGATACTCCGCTTGCTGTGTTTGCATCGTGCCAAGCCATGCTGAGCCCCTTGCCCAGGTCTCAAGCCATGTCAGTGCGCATGATGCGAGTTCGAGTTGTGCCCGTGGAGAGGTGCGGCGCAGCGCCTTGTCCGCATCTTGCGTGACTTGTCGGACGAAGGCGTTTAACGGAGCAACTGCTTTTTCATGAGCCCGAGCCGCCTCATGATCAATTTTCGTGCCTGCGGCGTCGGCATAAAACCGTGGGACATTGAGGTCGCTCACGGCTGGCGGCGGTGGTAAGCAGGTCTGTGCTGCAGCGACAGCCAACATTTGGCCGATTCCGGTCAGCAGCAATGCATTCGCGAACAGGCAGTGGCGCATAAAACCTCGCGTTCGACAAATCCGTGCGGCTTGATACTCTGAAGTGGACGACTCGGAAACATCGGAAAACGGAACTACGAAATGTTGGAGGCCAGATGACTTGGTCGATCGTCGCTCATGACCGGCGCAGTGGTGCAATTGCCGTCGCAGTAACCACCTGCGCCTTTGCCGTCGGCGCCCGCTGCCCGTTCGTTCGCGCGGGGGTTGGGGCAGTCTCCACCCAATCCATGACCAATCCTTATCTCGGACCGGCCATCCTTGATGCCATGGAGCGTGGCCTAGCGCCTCGCTTTGCCATCGAAAGTGCGTTGGTGGGAGATGACGGTTCGGGCATCCGGCAGGTGCATGCGGTCAACGCCAAGGGCCAGTCGGCTGCATGGACCGGCAAAAACTGCGTCGATTGGTGCGGTCATGCCTCGACCGACGGGTATTCCGTGGCCGGCAACATGCTGGCCGGTGCTGCCGTGGTCGAGCAAACTTACAAAACCTTTGCTGCGCGCAATGAATTGCCACTGGCTGAGCGATTGATGGCAGCCTTACTTGCAGGTGAGACTGCGGGCGGCGACAAACGGGGGCGGCAATCGGCAGCCTTGTTATTGACGACAACCGAAGACATTCCGGACATCAACCTGCGCGTCGATGACCACGGCCATCCTCTGATTGAACTTGGTCGCCTGCTCGGGGTCTGGCGCAAATCGGTCGAACCGCGCCGTGCATGGTCTCCGAGCCGCGCGCGTCCTTCCGGCGAGACCGATCTCGACCTGATCGAGCGGACTTGGACTGCGGCCGGTAGCCATCTCAAATTCCGGCGCTGACGCAGTTACGTGCCCTAAGCAGTAACGACCCGGTTACGCAGAACGCCGATATTCTCAATTTCCAGCTCGACGACGTCGCCGTGTTGCAACTGCCGACCGAGTTCGAGACCACAGCCGGTGCCGACCGTGCCAGAGCCAATGATCTCACCAGGGTAGATTGTCTCGTCGCCGGAGATGAAGGAAATCACCCTTGGCCATTTGTGATACATGTTGGCCGTGTTGCCGCCGCCCCAGCGTTCGCCATTGACGCGGGCTTCCATTTCGAGGTTTTCAATGTTGCCGATTGCATCGACGGTCACAATCCAAGGCCCAAACACGTTGCTACCGTCAAAATTCTTGCCTTTCGACGGCCCAAGCCGCCCTTGCATCTCCAAGGCCTGCGTATCGCGAGCCGAAAAATCGTTGAAGATTGTGAAGCCGAAGACATGGTCCATGGCGCGCTCGGGCGGAATGTCGCGTCCGCTTTTGCCGATCACGCAGGCGATCTCCAATTCGAAGTCCATGACCTTCGAGTGCGTTGGCCACACGACCGTGTGCTCGGGACCTGCGACGCAGAAGCGACTCGTCAAGTAGTAGATCGGGCGTTCGTACCAGATCTTGGGAACTGGAGGCGGGGGGAGGCCCAGGCGCTCGGCCGCCCGGCGGCTAGCATTCAGAACATGCTCCTCGAAAAACATGCCGTCACGGATCTGCCGCGGTTCGGGCAATGGCGCGAGCAGCCCGACATCTGACAAAGGCAACACGCAAGTTGCTGGCCACGCCGTCACGATTGCTCGCGCGTTGGACAGCGTGATTTCGCCGCCATCGATCAACTCAAGCATTGATCTGAAACCCGGCGCGCGTCCGGACGCGGCAGAGAGGTTGAGAATTTCGCCGCGCGTCGTATCGACGACACCTACATCGGCGCCGGCGCCCATCGGCGGGTAAGAAAACGTTGCGAGTTTCATGTGTGCGTCCTGGCCTTGAAACCTAACCGTCAATGATAGCAACCGCCCGCGTCCAGCCGCCCGATGCCGCTTTCACTTTGACCGGGAAACAAGCAACCGTAAAACCGCTCGTCGGCAGTTGATCCAACTGGCCGAGTTTTTCAATCTGGCAGTAACCGATCTCGCGGCCAGACTTGTGGCCCTCCCAGATGATTTTTGGATTCTTTGTTTGCGCGTAACGTGCGGCGGTCGCGCCAAACGGCGCGTCCCACGACCAAGCATCTGTGCCAACCACGCGGACGCCGCGCGAAGTCAGATACACCGTAGCATCGCGACCGAACCCACATCCCGTCGGCACATAGTCCGCGTGGCCGTAGCGCGTACCAGCTGCTGTGTTGCAAACGACGATGTCCAAGGGTTGCAGGGTATGGCCGATGCGCGCCAGCTCCTGCTCGAGTTCAGCCGGTGTCACTACATGGCCATTGGGGAGATGGCGAAAGTCTAATTTCACGCCAGGGCGGAAGAACCAATCCAGCGGACACTCGTCGATGGTTATCGCGCGCTTGCCGCCATCCATAGTCGAGGCATAGTGATACGGTGCATCAACATGCGTACCATTGTGAGTGGAAATCTGGCAGCGCTCGGAAGCCCAGCCTTCGCCATCCGGCAGGTCGGCCGGGGTCGATCCCGGAAAGAACTTGCAAACGCTTTCCGCGCTGTCTTTGTGTGCTTCATACAGGATTTTTGGCTCTAGTCCTGGCGGGTCGGATGCGATGCCAGCTTCCAGCGGAACGGAGATGTCGATGATGCGTCGTGCCATAGGTATGGCTCCAATTTGCGAGTGCATGTTCAAAGTGTAGTGCAGCCTTTGGGCGAATCAATACGTATTCGATCGTTGAACACTACTGCTCATATCTTACGTTGGCCGGCCGAAAATGCCCAGCTGACGCAGCGGTCGGCCGCGGCGGGAACAACGGGCCGGCCGCTGCACAACGCGTCTGACGCTCTCGGATTAAGGGACGCGGCTGCTGGGCACTGGATCAAGTAAGTGGCAGGCAGCCGCATGCTGGTCCCCGACTGGGCGAATGCTTGGCATTTCGGTTTTGCAGCGGTCGAACGCGACGGGACAACGTGTATGAAACCGGCAACCTGAAGGTGGGCTCATCGGGCTTGGGACATCGCCTTTGAGGAGGATGCGGGCGGGTTTAACCGTCGGATCGGGAACCGGGACGGCTGAGAGCAGAGCTTTGGTGTACGGATGCTGTGGGTTGGCAAAGATCGCTTGCTTCGGGCCGATCTCGACAATTTGGCCGAGATACATGACGGCGACCCGGTGGGTCATGTGTTCGACGATGGCCAGATCGTGACTAATAAACAGCAAGGCGAGCCCGAGACGTTCTTGCAAGTCTTGCAGCAAGTTTACGATTTGCGCCTTCACAGACACATCCAAGGCCGAAACGGCTTCATCGCAAATGATCAGATCGGGCTCGGCAGCCAAAGCTCGGGCGATGCCGATACGTTGCCGCTGCCCGCCGGAAAACTCATGTGGCCAGCGAGCGCCTGAATCGATTGGTAAGCGCACCAGATCGAGCAGGCGCGCAAGCTTGGTATCAATGTCAGCCTCGGTCTTCGCCAAGTTGAAGTTGCGAATCGGCTCAGCCAACAGGTCGCGCACTCGCATGCGCGGATTGAGGCTTGAGAACGGGTCTTGAAAGACCACCTGGACCTTGCGGCGCAACGGACGCAGCTCTGATGCAGACATCTGGTCGATGCGTGTTCCGTTGATGCGAACCTCGCCGGAGGTAATGTCAAACAGACGGAGAATGGCGCGGCCAACCGTCGACTTACCGCAACCGGACTCACCGACAAGAGCCAGTGTTTCGCCTTTTGCCACCTCGAATGAGATGCCATCGACGGCGTAAACTGTTCTTGCGGTTCGCCCAAACAGTCCGCCGGCGATCGGGAAGTGCTTTTTCAAGTCCTTGACGTCGAGCAGAGCTGTCATGCAGCTACACCTTCTTTGTCGGCATGATGGCAGGCCGCGAGGTGGCCGGGGGACTTCAGTTCCAAGCCAGGCGCATACGTGCGGCAGAGATCAGTGACCAGAGGACAGCGACCAGCGAAAACACATCCGGTGATGCGTTGCTTGAGACTTGGAACCTGGCCTGGGATCTCGCTGAGTTTCGTCGCCGTGCCCATCAGTGACGACCCAAGTTTGGGCAC
>JAYSUN010000137.1:0-2104 GCA_043719045.1 Hyphomicrobiaceae bacterium
CGAGCCAATAATACCCCGGTCGAATAGTTCTGCCGCCCACGCTTTGTTGCGAATAACCCTTGGGCCGATAATGCTCGGTATCACCATATGCGAAGGCGCTAAACTTGCCTTCACAGTAGGCGCACTTCCCCCTCTGCAACGCAATTAGTTCGGATTTTACATCGCCGTGACCGTAGATGCTGCCGTCAAATTTGAACGACGGATTCTGACCAGCGTGAGGATCAAGGGCTATTTCGGCCACCAAATCGGCCACCTTTTGATTTCCGCCCCCCAGCGAGGCGATCGCCGCTGCGCTGGGAGCTGGTCGCGCTATCGTGATCATTCTGTGTCCTGCTGCAGTGCCGCCGCTGCTCGCCGGATAATATCCATCGCGCGATCATCGTCGGGATCGGGATGTGGCAGCTCGAGCAGAATTTTTCCGAGCTCGCTGAGTCGTTTCTCATCGGCCACAGTTCGGTTGCTCTTTGCGACGAGGACACGCTGCTCTTCGTAAAGCGCCTCAATCTCCGGTGGGAACGCCGACGGCAGATCGAATAGCTCGGAGGTGATCACCTCGTCGAGCCGCCAGCTTTTAACGACCTTAGGCTCGTTTTCGATCTTGACGCCTTCACCCACGCAGCGGACGACGGCGAGATTCTGCGACATATAAGCTTGTGCCATCAGTGGGCTGTGTGCGGTGGCAATGAACTGTACCGCTGGAAAATGCTCGCCGAGCTTTTGACGAAGTTGGCGCTGCCATTTGGGATGAAGATGGAGGTCGATTTCATCGACCAATATGATCGCGGGCTCGCGCAGGGGGTTGGCGCTAGTGGGGTAATATTGGAAAATCCGCCAACCGATATCTGCGAGCCATGCGGTCATCGTCTGGTAGCCGAAGCTCAAGTCGGCAAGGGGCACCTCGCCATAGGGTGTTACTGCATGCACTCCGGTTTTGCCACCACGACTAATCGGTGATGGGCCATAGATTTTTAGATTGTCGGGAATTCCAATGTCGGGGAGCAATGCGGCGATCATCTCTCGCATGACCGTGTTCTGCCGCGCAGCCTGCTTGGTCTGGCGCTTATAGGCTGCATAGTCGAGCTGCTGGATAAGCTCCTCAGCGTCGCACAATTCGACTTGATCGTCGAACAAGGAGGCGAGCGGCCCTCCGACGTCTTCGCGGTCGAGCGCACCATGCCCGAGCTTGCGGCCGGCGCCATAAGCGATCACCAGCGGCTCGCGCTTGATAACATCCTTGGCCTCGCTGGCGCTGAAGCTATCGACTTTGCCCTGTTTTTTCGTGAATTTGATGGAGGTGGTGAAGGTCGTCACGCGTTGTGTCGGCGCTTCGTCTAATATGCCGTTGCCGACGAACGAGCCTTCGAGCAGGAAATCATGCTCGCCGACGCGGGCCAGGCGTTCGATTGTTTTGACTTCAGAGGAACCGCCGGGCTCGATGAAAAAGGTTGGTTTAGCGACGCCGTCTTCATCCTTCGTGTTGCGGAACGGTACCATGTGAGCAAGACACTGCAGTAAAGTGGTTTTGCCGACACCGTTGTCGCCCAAAATCAGTGTCCAACGAGCAATCCTGCCGTCTGTGGTCGTCAGGTCTAGATGATGATCCCCTTTAAACGACTTGATGTTCCGGACGCGAAGACCAGTGAAATAAGCCCCACGTTTCTGCGTTGTCATCGTTCTCTCCATGAGCGCCCATTTTGATCGTCGGCACTTGCTGAGTGTCATTCCTGCCAGCTTTTGAGCCGTCCGACTACCCGATGTGTGGCCAAGCTTCATCGGGCTGAAGCTTGGTTGCTCGCGATCTCAACTTTGCTGCCCATGTCAATCAATGGTCCGGAGTAGGTTGTCGTTGAACGCGTCCACCGTGCTAGACGATCAGCATGCATGTCTTCAGTTCAGGTCCTAGTCTCGCCGAACTCAGCGGCGATCCCAACCGCCAGGCGGTTTCTGCGCTGCGCGGCTATGCTTACCAGCTCTATGCCTCCAGTCTCGCTTGGTTAGCGCTGCCCGATGGCGCGATCCTGCATCTGGAGGTCGCCGAGGACTACGCCGTCGCGACGCGCCAGGCCCTGAAAGGAACGCAGGTCAGGGACACTGAGGGAAGCGG
>JAYSUN010000138.1:0-2104 GCA_043719045.1 Hyphomicrobiaceae bacterium
CGCGTCATCGCAATTCACGGCGATCTATTGCGATCTGACGATGGGTATCAGATCTTGGACAGCGCCCGTCTGCACCCATGACCATATTTTTCTGGCTGACGAAACACACGACACTGCACACGCGCTGATCAGCCAGGCTGACTTGGTCGTCTTCAGCGGCTACCGGGGCCAGGGCTTCTCGCGGCTCATGCGGTTGCGTCATGGATTGCGAAAACCGTGGGCCTTCTGGGGCGAACGGCCGGGTTTCAGATTTTCGGGGCTGCTTGGTTCGAACCTGCGTGCGCTCACGCAGTGGCGGATCAGGAGGGCTGGCGTTCCGGTCTGGGGCATCGGCGACTGGGCTGTCGAAAGCTATCGTCGCGAGATGGGAGCTGACCGCTTGTACCTCAACGTCCCGTATTTTTCTGACTTGAAGCGATTTGCGGCCATTGATCGAGCGCAAACGCCGGAGCGCGGCCCCGTCCGCTTTCTCTACTCAGGATCTCTAATCCAGCGCAAAGGCGTCGACATTCTCGCGACCGCTTTCGTCGAATTGGTCAAATCGGGCGTGGACGCGAAGCTGACTTTTATGGGGGATGGCCCCCTCAAAAAGGACTTAGTGGACGCAACGAGTTCGATTAGCAATTCGATAGAATTCCTCGGATTTAAGCAGTGGCACGAACTCCCTGAGGTTTACGCTGCCCACGACATTCTGTGTGCACCCTCGCGTTACGATGGCTGGGGCTTAATCGTGCCGGAGGGATTGGCGGCGGGCATGGCCATTGTCGCTACGGATAAAATGGGTTCAGCGCTACAGTTGGTCGACGATAACGTGGGTTGGATCACCCGAGCTGGCGATTGGCGGTCCCTCTACGAAGCAATGGTATGCGCTGCGCGCAAATCCCCGAACGAGCGCCTCCGAATGATTGAACACGGCCGAGTGATTGCCCAGAGGCAACACGTTGACGCGGGCGTGGAACTCTTGAAATTCGCGGTACCCCGGACAATCGAGGCCTGCCGATCCGTGCAGCTGCGATGAGCACAGACTAGATGCGGATCCTGCATGTCGTGCCATCATACCTGCCGGCCGTTCGTTACGGCGGGCCGATTTATTCCGTTCATGGATTGGCACGCGCCAGCGCCGCGCGGGGTCACGACGTGCATGTTTTCACCACGAACGTCGATGGGCCCGGTGTTTCGCCGGTGCCATTGGCAAGACCTATCGACCTTGATGGCGTAAAGGTCTGGTACTTTTCCTGCGGCCTTGGCCGGCGCATTTACCGTTCGCCGGACATGGCTAAGATGCTTGAACGCGAAGTCCGTCATTTTGACATTGTGCATCTGCATTCGGTGTTCTTGTGGCCGACAAATGCGGCAGCGCACGCCGCCCGCAAGCACGGCGTTCCGTATGTTTTGGCTCCACGCGGCATGTTAGTTGAAGGCCTGATAGCGAGCAAAAGCCGATGGACAAAGACGCTTTGGATTAGACTATTTGAGCGAAAAAACGTGGCATACGCAGGGGCGATCCACGTGACGTCCGAGATCGAGAAAACCGAACTTCAAAATCTAGGGCTGCCGGTCAAGGTTTTTGCGGTGATTCCAAATGGGATTGAACTCCCGCCTACACTGCCGCCTCCGTCCAATGACAGCGGACGGCCCGTCATCCTATTCTTAGGCCGCATTAACTGGAAAAAGGGATTGCAACGGCTCATCAAATCCATGGTGCATGTGCCCGGAGCTGACCTTGTCATAGCTGGCAACGATGAAGATCACGAAATGCCCAAACTACGAGAGCTCGTCACGACGTACGCCCTTGAGGGTCGGGTGCGCTTCGTGGGTCCACAACACGGAAACGAAAAGTGGGCTCTGATCACCTCGGCAGCGGTTTTTGCGACGGCCTCCTATTCTGAAAACTTTGGCATAGCGGTCCTGGAAGCTATGGCGTGCGGTGTGCCCGTAGTCGTAACACCAGAAGTTGGTCTGGCGAGCGCTATCATCAAGAACGGCGCTGGCGTCGTTGTCGACGGCGAACCCGCAGCTTTCGGCAAGGCACTCGCAGATCTGATCAAAGATCCGCAGCGCCGCGCAGCCCTCGGCAGCGCGGGGCGGAAAGCAGCAGCTGAGC
>JAYSUN010000139.1:0-5712 GCA_043719045.1 Hyphomicrobiaceae bacterium
CACCGAGTAGAGCGCGATGCCGATCAGTGTGAGCAGCAGAATTGCATTGAAAACCATTGCGGCATTGGCTTGACCTTCGCCATAGGTAATCAAGAAACCAAGTCCGGTATTACCACCGACGAGCTCTCCGACGGTCACGCCAATGACGGCAAGGGTCGCGCCAATTCGTAGCCCAGCCATCAGCGCCGGCATCGAGGCTGGAAATTCAATCTTCCAAAAGATCTGCCACCGCGACATCGAATAAGCGCGCGCCAAATTGATTTGATCGCGATCGACGGTTTTCATCGACTGCAAAACATTCACCAGGATCGGGAAGAACACGATCAGGATCGTAACCAGAAGTTTTGGCCATACGGTGTAGCCGAACCACATAATGAAAAGTGGAGCGAACGCCACCTTCGGCGCAATCTGCAGTGCCAGAAGATAGGGTGACAGCACACGTTCCCAGAACGTCGACATGCCCAGCAGGTAGCCGCCAATCGCACCAAGCGCCGAGCCAACAACAAAACCAATGACTGTCATGGCCAGTGTCGATGTGAAGTGACGCACGAGATTGTGGCGCGGTATCATTAGCCAAAACTCGTTCCAGGTTTGCGACGCCGTTGGGATGATGTACTTGGGCACGCCGAACGCGGGCGGCAAAAGCTCCCACATCGCCAGGAAACCGCAGAAAACGGCCAAACTGCCGGCCATGGACGCGAAGCGGGTCAAGTGCGGCCTTTTGGTTGGGTTCGCGCGGCTTGTGGCAGCGCTTGTCTTCGAAGTGGATTGGGCCAGGCGTAACCCAAATAAGCTTGGCGTGGTATTGGGTGACGGACAAAAGTTGATGGCGCATTCCGACAAAGAGAATTAGGGTCGCGCCAACCTAGCCCATGGCCGTTTGTCACTGCACGAACTGGTTCGTGAAGGTGTCACCGATCGGTACCGCGATTTCGACGATCTTGCTGTCAACGTAGAACTTCTGCACTGCAGCCATGCGGCTCGCGTCGAATTGGCCGAGTTTGAAACCCGCGGCTGAAGCGTAGACGAGTTCAACATAGCGGCGCATGATGGCCTCCATAACCTTCTCTTTGCCAGCGTGCTGCGGCACGGCTGCGACGTAGTCTTTCGAGGCCTGCTCTGGGTTGGCAATGATCTCATCGATGGCTTTGAGCGTGGCACGAACGAAACCGCCGACCGCTTTCGGACGTTCAGCGATGACCTTGTCAGAAGCTAGGATGGCCTGCGCCATGGCCGGAAACACCGCGTCGATTGCGTGACGGTCGAGCGGCACACCGGCGGCTTCGATGGCGGCTGCCCACTCGGGAACGCCCGATATGGCTTGCAGACTACCAGAGATCATCAACTGCACGACACCAGCAGGACCAACCGCTTGGATCGAGGCGTCATCCTTGGTCATCTTGTAATGCGCGAGCACAGCTAGCAAATTGTAATACGTCGTATCCTGGAAGGCGAGGACGCCGATGTTTTTTCCTTTGAGTTCAGCTGGCGTCTTGATGTTAGCGTCTTTGCGCGTGTAAATCGACCCGAGCGACTTGCCGCCAAGCAAAGCCACGCCCTTCACAGTGAGCCCGTTGGCGCGCACGATCAGTGGCGTGTCACCGATGCCGCCGCCCATGTCGGCATTTCCAACGGCCACTTGCTTGGCGACATCAGCGCCGCCCTTGCCAATCTGAAAATCAACCTCGATGCCTTCGGCTTTGTAGTAACCTTTGGCTTTAGCGATCTGAAACGGCGAAAACGCCGGCAGAAAATCAGGCGCGGGAAACAAATAGGTGATCTTATCCGTTTGCGCGTGAGCGACGGTCGCAATGGTGGCGATAGCGGCGGCAAGGCCAAGTGATTTGAGATAGTGCAGCATTCGATGACTCTCCCGGTCGGTTTCATTGAGCGTCAAGCTGTGCGCTCTTCAAGACGCATCAGACTAAAGAGGTGGGCGATGAACTGACCGGCGCGCGGATGGGTCCGGCGAGCAATCGGATTGTCCCGGTCAGGCAGATCAACTGTGATTTCCTCGACCACGCGGCCGGGACGCTCCGACAACACGATAATGCGGTCTGCCATCGCGACGGCTTCAGCAAGATCATGAGTGATCAACAACGTGGTCACGCCTGAAGCTGCGATGGTGGCACCGAAACTCCTCTGCAGCAGCATCTTTGTTTGCGCATCGAGCGCCGAAAAAGGTTCATCCAACAACACGATGGCAGGATCAATGGCAAGAGTACGGGCCAGCGCTGCTCGCTGGCGCATGCCACCCGACAGTTGATATGGATAGTGATCACCAAACTCTGAAAGCTTGCAGCGCGCCAACTCCTTCAGGGCGCGCGAGCGCCGTTCCAGCTTCGGCACTCCACGCGCTTCAAGACCAAATTCGACGTTCCGTACAATCGATCGCCAGGGCAACAGCAAGTCCTTTTGAAGCATGAAACCGACTTGACTATTGGGGCCTGACACTGGTGTGCCATTAACGCTCACAGTCCCCTCCGACGGTCTATCAAGTCCGGCTGTGAGATTCAGGATCGTGCTCTTGCCGCAACCCGAGGGGCCGACAATAGCGACAAATTCCTTTGTCTCAACTTTGAAAGAGATGCCTTCGATGGCGACGACATTGCTCCGCGCGGCGGATTGAAACGAGCGCGTCACGCGTTGGAACTCGAGAGCCGAGGATGGAGAAGACATCACTAATTATGCCCCGATGCCATTTTGCGAGTAGGCATCATCAAGGACTGCATTCAAAGCTAAGAGTTCCGCCTGCAATCCGTCTGCGTCCCACGGCGTGGGACTGCCGCTTGGACGAGCGATTCCGCGCGACTGTAAAGCCGCTGCGGCTGATGATGGATCGTGCGCGCCCGCCGCAAAAACGATTTCTAGTGCCGCCGCAAAATCAGCTTCGGAGTCTGTCAAAGAACGCGCCAACGATTGGTGGCGTAACGCCGAATTTAGCATTGTAGCATCCCCGACAACTCTCCGCTTCGACTCTTCTGCACGTGAAAATCACAATGTTCATATTTGAACACAGTGTTCATATTTGACCAACCCTAGCCGGCTATGGTCCAATGCGCAAGTAGCGCTGCCTCCGAACTTTGCGCGCAACCACACGGGGAGAAATGAGTCATGAGCTTGTACACGCGCCGCACAATGACGAGTTGTGGATTGGCCATGAGCATGCTGGCATTCTCGCGGCCCGGTTTGGCCCAAGCTTGGCCCTCGCGACCTGTCAAAATCGTCGTTCCCGTAGCGGCTGGAACTGCCACTGACTTAACTGCACGGATCTTCGGCGCAAGGCTTTCGACCATTTGGGGGCAAGGCATCGTCGTGGAAAACAAGCCGGGCGCTGATGGATTGTTAGCCATTGGTAGCTTTGTTTCTGGCCGAGATGATCACACGCTTCTGTTTTCGTTTTCAACGGCAGTTAGCCTCAACCCTCTGATCCACGCGAAGTTGCCATACGACCCCGCCGTAGATCTGACACCGATAGCAACCACGTCGGAGGTTCTGTTTGCGATCGCGGTCCACGCCTCAGTGCCTGCAACAACAATGCATGACTTCGGCGCGCATCTGAAAACGAATGCAGGTAAACTGAATTGGGGCGCAGCGCCCGGCCTGCCGCGCTTCGTTCTTGAGCGCCATCTACGCGAGCAGAACCTCGATATGGCTTATGTTTCCTACAATCAGACAGGCGCTGCCATTCAGGATCTTGGCGAAGGCCGCATTCAAGCAATGATTGCGTCACTCAGTACGCTGGTGCCAGTCCTGGAAGCAGACAAAGCCAAGCTTCTGCTTATTGCTTCGGCGGATCGATCGAGCTTGGCGCCGGAAACGCCATCCGCCAATGAGGTCGGCATGCCAAACCTCGCTGTACCAGCAGTTGGATGCGCATACGGATGGAAGGCTATGCCGAACGCGCTTCGTGATCGGCTGGCGCGAGACATTGATCTTGTCGCGCAAGACGCCGAAATCAACGCAAGACTTGGCAAAATCGGGCAGGTGATCCGCCGCTCGACGCCCACGGCACTGAGTCAACTTCTTGCCGATCAGCGCGTTTCATTGGCACCGCTTGCTGCTTCCATGGCACAACACAAATAGCCATCCACCAAAACTTACTTTGTTGTCACCATCAGATCCGGGCGGCGCTTGCGTGTCAACGTTTCGGCTTCGGCACGACGCCACGCGGCTATTTTCTTGTGATCGCCGTTGAGCAACACCGCTGGAATAGAGCGCTCCTCCCAATCGCGTGGACGGGTGTATTGTGGATACTCAAGGAGGCCGTCGTTGAAGCTCTCTTCATCGAGGCTCTCAGCAGCTCCAATGACGCCGGGCAACAAGCGGACACACGCATCGAGCAACACCATCGCGGCCAACTCTCCACCGGAAAGAACATAGTCGCCGATAGACACTTCCAATAAGTTCCGTGCGTCGACGACGCGCTGATCCACGCCTTCAAAGCGGCCAGCGAGTAAGATGACACCGGGCCCTTGCGACAAGTCTCTGACGAACGATTGCGTCCGCGGGACACCACGTGGTGACAAAAACAACGCGGGCGCGCCCGCATTCTTTGCCCGCGCGGCGTCGATGGCCGCGGCGATGACATCTGCTCGCATGACCATCCCGGCACCACCGCCGGCTGGCGAATCATCAACCGAGAGATGACGACCGATGCCAAACTCCCGGATCGACACTGTGTCCAGCGACCATCGGCGGGCTTGCAGCGCACTCCCCACCACCGAAACGCCCAATGGGCCCGGAAACAACTCCGGGAACAAGGTCACAATAGTGGCTTGCCAAACTGGTCCACTAGGGGTGTCGGTCGGATCGGTCATACTTCACAGTCTAGCAGCGCGCAGCACCGATGCTGAACAAAAAAACGACAAACCCCGGCGGATCTCTCCGCCGGGGTTCTGGTCTCTCGACCACCCAGTCGCTCAATCGCGATGGGTTATTTCTTGACTGGAGTTTCGGCCTTCGACGCATCCGGCTTGACAGCAGGCGCGGTGGTGGTGGGCACCGACGCTTTGCCGGCGTCAACCTTCGGCGCTTCAACTTTACCAGCTTCAACCTTACCGGCGCCGACGCCCATTGGCTGCGACAGCGTGGTTGGGATCGCAGTTGACTTCGGTGCGTCAACCTTGGTGGCATCAGCCTTTGGGGCAACAGGGACTACGGGTGTTGTTGCCGGAGTTGTCGCAGTCTTCGGAGCCTCAATCTTGCCGCCAGCAGCCGGCACCACTGGAGCTGTCGTCACTTTTGGAGCTTCAACTTTGCTGCCGGCGATCGGAGCGACTGGCACCGTGCCACCAACTGGGGCCGTCATTTTTGGAGCTTCGATCTTTACGATCGGGGCCACGGGGGCCTGCGCTGTGGTGGCGGCAGACGGAGCCGTCATCGGTTTGGGAGCTTCAACATTGGCTGCAGGTGCTCCGGCAACGGGGACGGTCGGCTTGACGTCTTGAGCGAACGCGGTGCCTGCCAGGACAACAGACATCGCTGCGAGGGAGATCATGGTCTTCATTGGGGAGGTCCTTTCAGGAGCATCTCAGCGCCTCTGTTTCGTTCGAGGCATGTCGAGATGTTTGCCTGATGATTGTGCTAGGTCTGGGTCCGCCAGCTAAAACTTGGATGAAGGGATCATTCACCAGTCGTTCAGCGGCGGCAGCACCTCGATTACATTCGGCAATCGGCATTTGCCTGTCCCATCGATCTATGTCAGCCATG
>JAYSUN010000140.1:0-5689 GCA_043719045.1 Hyphomicrobiaceae bacterium
CCACCAGTTTGACCCAGGGGGACACATTACGCATGCGCAATACTCTTCTCGCCACACTCGGCGGCCTCGTCTTCACCGCGTCATCAGCTATGGCGCAGGCACCGGCAGCCGATCCCGCCAACACGCTCGCGATCGAGTTGAAAACCGGCAAGGTTCTGATTCAATTGCGTCCGGATCTCGCGCCCAAGCACGTTGAGCGGATCAAGACACTCACCAAGCAAGGTTTCTATGACGGTCAGAAATGGCATCGCGTGATCAATGGCTTCATGGCCCAGACCGGCGATCCCAAAGGGGTTGGCATCGGCGGGTCCTCGCTGCCCGATTTGCCTGCGGAGTTTACGCCTGAGCCCTACAAACGCGGCACAGTTGGTGCGGCGCGTACCGCCAATCCGAATACCGCCAACAGCCAGTTTTTCATCTGCTTCAACGATGTTGGTTGCCGCTCTCTGACAGGCCAATACACAGTCTGGGGCCAGGTCATTGAAGGCATGGAACATGTCGACCAAATCGCGCGTGGCGAGCCGCCGGCAACCGCCGACACGATGAAAAAGGTCTACCTGCTGAAGTAATCGAATGGGCTGCTGAAGTGACGGCTGGTTGCCGTCTTCCGGTAACAGCAAGATCCTGAGTGGCCAGCAACTTGAGTGGCCATGTGGTAAGCCCGTCGGGACGCGGCACGGCGGTTTCATTTAACCTTGCTGCGATGGCCATTCACGCACGCCTCTTTCAGTCTATCGTCAACCTGATCTGGATCCCCAAATGACCAAGCCGACCCCCGAGAACACGCTTGTCCTTGAAACCACGCAGGGCAAAGTCGTCATCGCCTTGCGCCCCGACTTGGCTCCGGGCCACGTCGAACGCATCAAAGCCTTGGCGCGTGAAAAATTCTATGACGGCATCAAATTTCACCGCGTCATCCCGGGCTTCATGGCCCAGACCGGCTGCCCCCAGGGCCGCGGCACCGGTGGCTCAAAACATCCAAATCTGAAAGCTGAATTTAACAAGGAACCGCATGTTCGCGGGGTTTGCTCGATGGCACGTTCGGCGATGCCCGACTCAGCCAACAGCCAATTCTTTATCTGCTTCGACGACGCCAGCTTTCTGGATGGCCAGTATACCGCCTGGGGCCAAGTCATTGAAGGTATGGACCATGTCGACAAGCTGGCAAAAGGTGAACCACCGGCCAAGCCCGACGCGATGACAAAGGTCTATGTTCTGGCGGATCAAAAAGCTTGAGTCCTGCCCCCGTGAGCAGCGGCGTCGTCGCTGCTGCCTGCCAACCTGTTCAATGCTTGCGCATCCACTCACGCGCCTGCTTCTGCGCCTCGGCGATCTGCGCCTTCGTCATATCCAGTGCAATTTCCATGCGGCGAACCTTAGCCTCTTGATTGCCGCGAGCTGCCGCCAAGTTCAGCCACTTATGGGCCGTGGTCAGATCGAACGGCACGTCGCGGCCGGCGCAATACATCAAGCCCATGCGATACATCACATCTGGAGACGACGCTGGCAGCGATGCGTCGACAAAATCCAGTGCCAATCCTTCGAACCGAGCCACAACAACCTCCTGTAACGACAGCTGCAGGTATGGTGGCTGCAAACGGATGACAATTGGTTAACGCGAGATTGTTTTTCGTGTTGAAATTCAATTTGTTATTGGCGCCCGTTACACCAGCCCGCAACCCCTAAGAGGAATCAGTGATGATTTCTGCGGGCTGGTATTAGAGCCCGCCCACCTGTTCCAGCGCGGCGCGGACCTCATGTCGGCCGATCTCGGACAGCGGCGATTGCGGCGGTATCGGCACACCCACTGCGTAGCCCTGCATTTCCAAAGCGCCCTTGATACAGGCAGCCAGATTGTGTTTTGCAAAGGCTTGGTTGAGCGACCAGAGCTTGCGTTGCAGCACCATGGCGTCTGACCAACGCTCAGCGACGCAAAGATTGTACAGCTCCACCGATTGTCGCGGCACCGCACACGCCGGCCCCGCCATCCAGCCCTTGCCACCGATCAACATGACAGCTGCTGGAATGTGGGCCGATGCTGAAAACACGTCGATAGTGCCGTCCGTCGCGTTCAGGATCGAAAGTAACCGACCCGTGTTGTTTGAGGCATCCTTGATGGCCACGATATTTGGCACCCTTGCGAGCCGGACAATTGCGGGAATAGACAAGTCCGAGCGCTGAAAATTTGGATTGGTGTAGAGGACGACCGGCAATGACACGGCCGTCGCAATGGCCTCAAAGTACGCGACGACACCGCTATCGTCGATTGGAAAGTACGCCTCCAGAATTGCCAGAATTCCATCGGCTCCAAGCGCCTCATATGCACGCGCTTGCGTGACCGCATCCGCCAACGTTGTTGCGGCGACGCCCGCCACCACCGGCACGCGTTTCGCGGCCGCTCGAACAACCACGTCAACGACGCGCGCGCGTTGTCCCGGGTTGAGATAGGCAAACTCACCCGTCGAGCCCAGCGGCGTCAGGCCATGCACACCCGACCGAATGAGATCGTCTGACAATCGGGCCAAAACCACATCGAGGACAACCCCATCGGGTCCGACGGGGGAGACAAGATAGGGGAAGACACCTCGAAGCGGCAGCATCAGAGCCTCGTGTAATGGCAAGATCGGAAGGGGCTCTGACTGATCCCCGCAGGTCAAGCTCGAGATCGGCAAAAAGGCGGGGAAAAGTCAAATTTTGTCATTAAACCCAAGTTGAGACATTTGCTGAAGAGGAGCAGTTCACCTAGGAGTGTCCCCGGAGTGGGCCGCTTGCATATGATTCGGATACAGCCGAGCGCGTCGAGAAATGGCAGGTCAAGAGCATGGTGCTAGTGACCGAACCAAATGGGAGTGACGTCACATGAGCATGATGCAAGAATTCAAGGAATTTGCACTGAAGGGTAACGTGGTCGACCTAGCCGTTGGTGTGATCATTGGAGCAGCCTTCGGGAAAATCGTCGACGCGTTGGTCAAAAACATTCTGATGCCGCCGATCGGCTGGGCCGTAGGCGGTGTAGACTTCAAGGATCTCGCGATCAAGTTGCCGGTGCCCGGCGGCAAAGGTGTCGACGTCGGCTACGGCGCATTCATCCAATCCATCATCGACTTTGCGATCATCGCCTTTGTTCTGTTCATGGTCATCAAAGGTATGAATGCCATGAAGAAGCGCTTCGAAAAGCAGGCGGCTGCGGCACCGCCGGCGCCGACACCACCGTCTCAATCTGAAGTTTATCTGCGCGAAATCCGGGACGCCCTGGCGAAGCGCTGAATCGGGTTAAAGCAACCACATCGTCAGATGGATTCTTGAGGGAGGCCGCGCACTAGATTCTGGTGAGCGGCCTTCGGCGTTCTGAAGCACAAACACTCGGGCCGCAGTTGGGGCCACTATGTATCCCAGGGCGATTGACAGAGTTATCAACAACCACGGCAAGTTGAAATGCCCCAGTGACCCACTGCATCGTTGCATTTTCGCATCAACGTGTTCGAAAAACTCCAGCAACAGTTGGAGCGTTCTTGATTGGTTGGAGAGACACAAGTACCCCTATGCGTGCGATTGCCGATGATCGAGTCACAGGAGAACGTTTCGATGGGATCTTGGAATGCGATCGTCCTGACGGCGGTCATCGCAGCGACAAGAACTAAAAGCTTGTCGTAAATATGTTGCCCGATGGCCACCTCGGCTTGAAGGTAATGTACCGGCTGTAGAGCAGGTATAGCGTTGATCGCTCAAGCCACTAGACTGACAACCAACGGAGAGAAGCAAATGAAGAACGTAATCATCCTGGCAGCTCTGGTTTCCGCAGTTGCACTCGGCGCTTGCCGCAAAGAAGTTGCGCATAAGCCAATGAAGCTCGGCGCTGAAGTCACCAAGGCTCAGTAAGCTCTTTTGGTCGTCTGGTTCAAACTGGACGATCAGGACTCGGGCCGCGTTATCGTTCACCGGTAACGCGGCTTTTCTCATTTTATGCGCCACATTCACCTTTCACTCGACTGATGTGTTCTGTGAGCAGTTCCGTAGATGTCTACGTGAACGTTGATATCCTGATTTTGCCACAATCGAGACGGACCGGCTGGGACTAGGTTTGTGGATGGCGTGGATGTCGTGTTTACAAACCTTGAAATTGGCCACATTTCTGAACGATCCATGGGTTATGCCAATCTCGATAGAGGTCGGATCGACAAAGTTGATCCGGCGGCTGACTCGGGTTGTACGGCTGATCAACGAGCTGATTTTCGTTAGGTCTAAACCGGAACGGCACTCATCGAGACCGAAGCGTTAGGCACCGCAGGTCTCGCAACGACAGCGTCGGGAGCCATCCGGACAGTGTCGGCGAAAGAAGGATTGGTTGATGCAACGCTCACTTCTGGCTGGTCAAAGCCATTTGCGTTTACTCGCTGTAGCGCTGATGACATTCGCCGTTGCGGCTTGCTCGAACACGCCGAAACCCGACAGCGAACTCGGCGCGAACGGCGGACTTGGCGCTAACGGAGGCCGAGGTGGCCCAGCGTCGCCCGGCTCGCAAAAGGACTTCGCGACCAACGTTGGCGACATCGTCTACTTCTCCAGTGACGCTGTTGATCTCACGCCAGAAGCGCAGCAAACCTTGACCAATCAGGCCCGTTGGTTGGCACAGTACTCGCAGTACACGATCACGATCGAAGGCCACGCCGATGAGCGGGGCACGCGTGAATACAATATTGGTCTGGGGCAGAAGCGCGCCGAATCTGTGCGTTCGTTTCTTGCCAAGAACGGTGTGAATCAGGCCCGTATTCGCACGACATCGTTCGGCAAAGAGCGTCCGGTCGCGGTCTGCAACGACATTTCCTGCTGGTCGCAGAACCGTCGCGCTCAAACCGTTTTGAACAACCGCGGCGAACGCGTGAGTGGCAGTCAAACTCCGCCCATCCGCTGAGTTCAGCGCCGAGACAAGTTCGCCTGCCGGCGTTCACGAGCTTGCGGGCTGGCATGGCTTGGTCGATGCCAATCGGGATCAGGATCTCGGCTGAATGACACGGCCGCTCCAAATGCGCTGCAACGCCAGAACGAGCACCAGCGAAACAGCGGCCATCGCCGCCATGTACCAATAGGCCTGCCCGCCGATCAACGGGTAGACGGACCCGACCGTATGCGTTGCAGCTGCCATCAAAATCCCACCCGCGACCACCGAGTAAAGCGCCTGAGCTGTTCCAACCTGCTGTTCAGGCATCGCTCGTGCGACGAACTGGATGGCGCCGAGATGCGAGGCGCCAAAGGTCAGGCCGTGCAAGACTTGCAAGGGCAGGAGCACTGTCAGCGAGGGGTCAAACCCCATAACCAGCCATCGCACCACGGCTGCGCCGGCACCCGCGCCAAGGAGCCAAAGCGGCGACCAGTTTCGAAGGTATCGGCCTGCGCCCCAGAACACCCCGATCTCGGCGATCACCCCCACGGCCCAAAGCATCCCGCACCAGCCATTCGAAAGCCCCTGCCTTTGCCAGTGCACGCCGCTGACAACATAGAGCATTGCATGTGCGGCTTGGACTAGGCCTGCTGCGAGGAGAAATGTCAGAAACGCAGGCTGACGTACCAGCGACAGGGCATCCGCGAGATGCAACGCCCGTTGCGGTGCGGGTGCTGCAGCATCTTGCCGGCGAACCGGCCGCGGAATCATGTGGGCACTGAGCGCCGTCATGAGCGCGCCGGCGAGCAC
>JAYSUN010000015.1:0-2455 GCA_043719045.1 Hyphomicrobiaceae bacterium
AAGAGAGAACACCATGGGACGGGTCCAGGACAAAGTTGCACTCATAACAGGTGGCGCGCGCGGCATCGGTGAGGCTTACGCGCGTATCCTTGTCGCCGAGGGGGCAAAGGTCATCATCGGGGATTTGCTCGACGCACAGGGGGCGGCACTTGCGGGTGAACTTGGGGCCAATGCGGCTTACGTCCATCTTGATGTCACCCAACCCGACCAATGGCAGGCAGCCGTAGCCTTTGCCATCAAGACTTTCGGGGCGCTGCATATTCTTGTCAACAATGCCGGAATTGCCTCTGCAGCGCCGATCACCGAATTCAAGCTGGAGGTCTGGCGCAAGACGCTCGACATCAACCTGACCGGCACGTTTTTGGGCATGCAGGCGGCCATCCCCGAAATCGCCAAGGCCAAGGGCGGCTCGATCATCAACATCTCGTCGGTCGAGGGGTTGCGCGGCAGCGCAGGCTTGCATGCCTATGTCGCCTCGAAATTCGCGGTGCGGGGGCTGACGAAATCCGTGGCGCTGGACGTGGCGCATCTGGGCATCCGAGTGAACTCCATTCATCCGGGCCTGATCGAAACCGACATGACCAAGAACATCCCGGCCGAGGCGTTGCAAATTCCGATGGGCCGCAGCGCCAAACCCGCCGAGGTGGCCAAACTGATGCTGTTCCTCGCCAGTGACGAGTCCAGCTATTCAACCGGCGCGGAATTCGTCATCGACGGCGGATTAACAATGGGGGTGCCACACAGCTAGGTGCGATATGCGCCGCAAAGCGCCACTCGTGTCGGCCGAATGCACGGACTGAAAATGCCGATGCGGATGCGCGTGACCGCCATTGGTGCGCGAAGGGTGCCGAGTGAGGGCCCACGTGTCTATCGGATCAGCACCAAGTTGGCCTGATCACGCACCAGTTTTACATCCGGTCAATTCAACGCCACGCGCTGCATTCTGCAACTCAAACATAACCGACCATTCCCCCCCAAAAAGGAGAATACCATGACTCGGCCTGTTACACCGAAGATAGACAGCTCCCGCCTCAAGACCCACATCGACGCCATGGCAGAACAAGCCGTCGATGTAACCCCGGACGCATCGTCCCAGCATCTGCACAACGGCCGCGACACGCCGCTGCCGCCCGCCGACCTGCATGTGACCTATACCAACAACCGCCCGCTCCCGACCGAGGGCATTGCAGACCGGCACGCTTATATCATCGGCAGCGGGATCGCAGGTCTGTCCGCCGCCTTTTTCCTGATCCGCGACGGCCATATGCCAGCCGGGAATATCACGATTCTGGAAGCCCAAAAGATCGAGGGCGGAGCGCTTGACGGGGCAGGCAATCCCGAAGACGGCTATCTCGTCCGCGGTGGCCGCGAGATGGAGATGACGTACCAAAAATTTCTGGGATGTATTCTCGGAAATACCCGCCTTGGAGCTGCCTGCGCCCTTTACAGTGCTTGATGAATTCCGGATCGTGAATGACGCCGACAAAAACTGGTCGAAAGCCCGGCTTTTGGAAAAACAAGGCCAGATCAAGGATTCCTCGACCATGGGGTTAAGTCGGGCGCAGCAGCACGAGCTTGTGCGGCTTTTTCTGGCGCGCAAGGAAGATCTGGACGATATCACCGTGGAGACGTGGTTCAGTGAAGGCTTCCTCGCGACCAACTTCTACATGTTCTGGCGCACGATGTTTGCCTTTCAGAACTGGCATTCCGTTCTGGAAATGAAGCTGTATATGCACCGCTTCCTCCATCTTATGGATGGACTGAACGACCTGACCGCGCTCGTCTTTCCCAAATACAACCAGTATGACAGCTTCATCCGCCCCTTGATGGCCTGGCTCACGGATCAGGGCGTAAAAATCCAGTATGACACGACTGCATATGACCTGAAGATGAATTTCAGCGGCGATACCAAAACCACCACGGCAATCCAGTGCCACGTTGGCAATGGCGACAAAGAGATCAAGGTCGATGCGCGCGATCTGGTATTCGTGACCACGGGCTCGATGGTCGAGGACACGGCCTATGGTGATGACGACACGGTCCCACAACTTATAGTAGATGAATTGAACCCAGGCGTTGGCTATGGCTGGCAATTGTGGAAGAAGCTCGCCCAAAAATCCCCCGCGTTCGGGCGGCCCGAAAAATTCTGCGGCAACGTAGCCAGATCAACTTGGGAATCGGCAACTCTGACCTGCAAACCCTCGCCGCTGGTCGAAAAACTGAAGACGTTGTCGGTCAACGATCCCTATTCCGGTAAAACCGCCTCAGGTGGCATCATCACCTTCACCGACTCTGCCTGGCTGATGAGCATGACCCTGAACCGCCAACCGCACTTTCCAGATCAGCCAGAGGATATAATTGTGCCTTGGGTCTATGCCTTGCACATGGACAAGCCCGGAGATTGCGTCAAAAAGCCGATGCCGGAATGCACCGGCACGGAAGTCCTGACCGAATT
>JAYSUN010000141.1:0-5684 GCA_043719045.1 Hyphomicrobiaceae bacterium
GCCGTCACGGCGCTGCTGCCGACGGCGCCCCGGCCGCTGACGCCGAAGGACGTGTCGGCGGCCGAGAAATGGTTCGGCCGCAACGGCATCCACCCGGCCGTGCATGTGGCATCCGGCGAACTGAGGGGATTATGATGGACAAGATGGCCAAGGCCGCGCAAGCGACCGCCGAGATCAACCGCATCCGCCGTGCCGCCATTGCCGGGCTGAACGGCGACGGTTTCGCGGTCAGCGCCGAAGGGTGCTGATGCGCGGCGGCGATGCCAAGGTGGCGCTGCGCGCGGCGCGTGACGCTTTTTCGCACAGGCGCTGAGATAGTTGACTGCACCCCGTGCCGACGGCCGCCGACTATGCCGGTCCGCGTCACGACAACGATTGAGGCGGCGGGATCAAGTGGTTCGATGCGTGGAAGAGTTACGGATTCATCGCGCCCGCAGACGCTGATGTTGCTGGGCTTTCCGCTGTCTGCATCCATAAATGGGATTATGCGAACGGCGCGGGTGAGCAGGCGCGGTCGCGGCGGTGTCAGTTTCAGAAGTGGATGTCAGCAGTTCAAAAGAGGATGTCGGGATGGGGCTTTTTGGGAAGTCTCCCTCATTGCGTTAGCCCTGAAAGATGGTCGTTCAGGCAGCGCATCTTGTTCGGTACAGCTACACCACCCGTCGCTTCAGCAGCTTCGCCCCATCCGCCCGAAGCTCGCCTTTTGGATCAACGAACCGATAGAGCGTCTGGCGGGTGACGCCAAGTTCGGCGCACAAGTCGCCGACGCGGGTATCGCGGTTGGCCATGGCCGCTTGTGCGAGACGCAGCTTGGCGGCGGTCATGGTGTAGGGGCGACCGCCGTTGCGGCCACGGGCGCGTGCAGACTGTAACCCGGCAATCGTTCTCTCGCGGATCAGTTCGCGCTCGAATTCCGCTAACGCTGCGAAGATGCCGAACACAAGGCGGCCACTGGCCGTGGTGGTGTCGATGTTGGCACCTTGACCGGTGAGCACGCGGAAGCCCACCCCGCGCTCCATCAGATCATGCACGGTGTTGACGAGGTGCTTGAGATTGCGGCCAAGGCGGTCGAGCTTCCACACGATCAGCGTATCGTCGGTGCGAAGCGATTTCAGGCAGGCCTCAAGACCGGGACGGTCATCCTTCTTTCCAGAGGCGCGGTCTTCGTAAAGTTGGCCACCCGTCACACCGGCGGCGACGAGCGCATCCCGTTGCAGATCGAATACCTGCGACCCGTCGGCCTTGGACACCCTCATATAGCCAACCAGCATGCGTACCCCATTGTCACTTTAACGGTCGAATATGTGACACGTTCTGATGTTGCCGGTTTGCGGCAACATGCCGTCACGTTATCCGTCATTAAATCTAAGACACGCAATGGTCGGTAGTCAAAGATTATTTAACGCCGATCAGGCCTCAGCGTCCTCGACCGCTCCAGCATCGTGCTCCAACTTCGCCCAAGACTCACTGAGGGAACGAAAGTGGTCGCGCCAGTACGTGGAGGCCGATGGTTCTTCGCTGTTGGTCGAGAACGTTTCTTTCGGTTTCGGCGGCGGCGCTTGCCGCGCGCCCAGCACTGCCAGATCATGCCCATAGGCCAAGTGGCTTCGATTGGTGAACAGCATGACAGCGGTCGCTGCCGCCTCCAGGAATTGCGCGCGCTGGTTCGGTTTCATGTCCTCATAGGGGCGCGTGGCCATTGCCCCGGCGCGAGCGCGCAAATCGGCCGTTCGCCAAATTCGTGCCAGCAGGCCGTGTTCATTGCCAGCGTCGGGCGCTGTCGTATTCAGTTCATCCAGTACGGTACGTAACAATTGCATCCAAACACTGCATGGCAACCGTACTGACGGCAGCTGGGCATCGCCCGTCACGAACGCGCCTTCACTGATCGCATCCAGCGCGAGCATCGCCTCGGGCACCACGCGGGGTGCAGGCTTGAGGTGACCAACCGGTTGAAGCTTGACTGTGCCCATTTCATCGATGGGTTCAAGAAACATCCGATGTGTCGGACACGTCGCGGTGACCGGCAGCCGCCAATGCAGCCGCAGGTAGTCACCGTTGGGTTCGGACATACAGGCAGGGCAGCCCCATGGCCAAAGGAAACGATCTTCACAAAACCAAGCGCTCCAATCGGCTTCGACCTTCTTTGCTTGTCGAATTCCTGGCGACAGCAGAACGGAATACGCCCCGATGTAGCTTTCGAATGCTGCCTCGGCGGTGTCGCCTGTGCAGGTCTCACCGAAAAATGTACCGCAACTCATCTGGCGAATTCTTGCAACGGCAATGCCGGTGCGGGCGGACAGCAGGCCAAATATCGCATCGGGTGGCCGGTGATCCAGTTCCCAACTTGGCATGTTCCGCAGGCCAAGGTCATGCACCATAAGGTCTTTGATCGTGAGGTCATGGGCGTCGGCGATACGCTTGAGCCATGATGACAGCGCCTCGACCGGTCGTGGTCTCGGATGCAGGGGCCAGCGTTTGGTCATCAGGCAAGCTCCCGTTCAAACGAGCGGCGGCGTTCGCTTGGTGACTCGTAGGCGGCCAGCGCCAAGGTCTTGGCGGTGATGGCTTCTTCGCCGGTCTCGATGGCGGCAATGGCGGCGGCGCTCAAGAGCTTTGCCATTTCGCCGATGGTGCCATCGCTGCGGGTCAGCAAGTAGCGGCCGATCTCATTTGAACCCAACGCCGATTGGCGGCGCAGCGGATAGGACGTGGCGAAGCTCGAAAGCAACGAGCGCAGATCGTCGCCGAATTCCCACACGGGGAGGGGTAACGGTTCAAACCGGTTCTCCAGCTGATCGTCGGAACGGATCGCCAGATAGGCCTCCTTGGTGCCGACGCCAACCAGCGGAATGCGCAAGTCGTTGCCGAGACTGCGTAACAGGTTCAGAAATTCGCGTTGCGCCTTGGTTGATCCAGCAAGAATGTTGTGCAACTCGTCAATGATCAGAATCCGCGTGCCGATGGTGCGCAACAGCGCCAACGTCCGGTGTTCGAGTTCCGCCGTCCGGTTCGTCGGTCGCATAGGAGCCCCGACCGCCGCCAACAACATCGCGAAGAAGCGATTGATCGACGGCTCCGACGGCATCTGCATCGCCACAATCGGGATGGTCTCCGCGTCGGTTTCACCCTGTACAGGCGGCGCGGCGTTCATGCGCCGGAACCGCTCGATAATCATCGACTTGCCGTTGTTGGTCGGACCAACAATCAGCAGGTTCGGCATGCGCTGCTTGGTTGGCCATTTAAGCAGTTCGTTCAACCGAGCGACGGCCTGGTTGGCGCGAGGATAACCAATCCAACGATCCCGGCGGATGCGGTCCACCCGTTCACTGTCCGGTAGCTGCGCGGCATGACGCGCCGCCTCTTTCAAGTGCGACAAGTCTTGGGCCGGCTCCAGTTCAACCATCATCACCACTCCTCGATATCGTCGAACGGTTTGGCGTTCGCGGCGGTACGCTGGTTGGTGTCACTCGGCGGCAGCGGCACTACCGGTACTGACTGCGAGCCCGCCTCACCAAGGTGTGATCGACGGTTTTTGTTGCGCCGTGCCGCCCGTGTTTCCTTGGTCGCGGTATCGGTGATGGTGCGCATTTGGGTGATGGCGCCGAAGATCGCGGCCTCGTCGACTTGCGTCTTGCCCAGTTCGCGCAACCGGCTGAGCGCGGCGCGATGTTCCCACTTGGTGATCGGCGGATGGGATAGCGTACGAAATGGAACTTCGATGTACACATTGCGTTCTGGGTCGAGCACCCAGATGCGGCTGAGGTCTCGCGGATCAACGCGGATCAGAAATTTTGTACCTTTGTCGCGGGCGGCAATCCACGGCGTGAGGGCGCTGGCGTAGTAAGCAATTCGATCAACGATAAAGCCGCAACGCTGTACGCGGCGCTGGACGACCGGCAGGAAGTCGATCAGGAACGCTCGCGCGTTTTGAGTTGTAGCGGGCTGGCCGAACTGTTCGACACCGCTTGCCCATTTACCGGCTGGCGTCCCTTGCAGCGTGCGATGCCATTCGTTGTGGTACGGGCCACAGATCGCCAGTGCGATCCACTTCTCCAGTTCGGCCAGCGTAAGCGCGGCCTTTGCGTCGGCGTCATAGTTGCCGCGATCCTGAATGTTGGAAAATGTTGTGCCGGGAACCTCGTGGATCATGCGCATGGTGGTGCCGATCACGCGCTCGACAATGCCGCCGTAGTGAGGTCGGGCAATCGGCCTGTAGTCCAATTTGATGCCGTGCACTTCGCAGCCGCGCCGCAAGCCTTCGCTGTGAAAGTCGGCACCGTTATCGACATAGATGCGCTTGGTCTTGCCGCGCATCGGCCACGTGCAATCGGCCGCCATGCGTTCGAGCCACGGACTTTTCTCCGAGACCGCATGTGTGAGACACAGCCCCACGGACGTTGCCGACGGCGCTTCGAGCGTGACGCAAATGCCGACGATGCAGCGGCTGAATTCGTCGATGGCAACCGTCAGGAACGGTCGGCCAATCGGCAGTCGGGATATGGCGTCAACAACGATGACGTCGATTTTGGTATGATCCATCTGGATGACATCCAGCGGCGCTTGCGCAGGCGGCGTTGTGCCGGGCGCTGGCTTGAACCTGTGTGCGGCCTTGCTGCCCTCCCGCTTGGACGCCACCTTATCGGGTCGCAAGCGGTCGATCCGTGCCTTGACGGTGTTGAATACAGGGGCTTTGAAGCCTGACAATCGGCACCGGCGTCTGATCTCCTTGACGACTGCCGACATCAGTGGCTTTCGCCGCTGTAGATAGTGCCCAATAACGGCATCGTCGATAATAGTCTCGATGGCGGTGTCGAGGCGAATTTTGCCATCGCCGCCGGTCGGCGTCGCCGGTGCCAATGTTGGAACGCACCCACCCGACCGCCGCCAGACACGAAGCAGGCGGTACACCGTTCTTCCTGAAAGGCCGAGACCTTGAGCCGCGTCTTCCACGTCACGCTGTGATATGTTTGCTGAGTCGGCAAGCGGCCCAATGATCGCGGCACGGCGGCGAGCCTCAACCCATTGCTTGTCGCTGAGCGAAACGGCTCCACTTTCTGGCAGATGTTCGTTTGTGGCGTCCATCGGCAATGATCCTGCCGTGCGTTGTTCAAAGAATCGAGTACGCGAAAAATGTACCTCACACATGACGATTTCGTCAATCAACGTGACGATAAACTATGGCAAACGCGCAACAGGTAGTGCAGGTGTTCGGTGATCGGCTGCGAGCGGCGCGGGAACTTCGCGCGCTCAGCCAACGTGAGCTAGCTGAGTTATTGAAGATGCCCCCCAGTGCGATTGCTCATTTCGAGGGCAACCGGCGCAAACCATCATTCGAGAACCTGCTGCGGCTCTCGACGGCGCTCGATGTGACAACGGACTATTTGCTTGGCCGCACCGATGAACCGGTCACGCTGGTGCACACTGATCCGCTCGTGCGCGACTTATCGAAACTTGGGCCAGATGACCGGGACCTGATCGGCGCAATGTTGCGCGTGCTCATCGCTCGCACGCGCGCGGGAAGAGGCGCATGAGTGCGTCACACGCTGACATCGTCTTATGAATTTTGCGCTCGGCAGTGACAGGCTCTAATGAACCAAACTGTTTCAGAAGACGATGTCACAAGCGCCGTATTCATGGAGCGCCACTGACGTGCACTTCTGAAACCGACAGCGGCGGCGCAG
>JAYSUN010000142.1:0-17352 GCA_043719045.1 Hyphomicrobiaceae bacterium
AAACGAACGCAACATGGTGTCCCGTACCAGTTTTCGATCGACCGTTGCTGACTCAGCATCCCGCGGGTCTAGAGACTGCAGCACACGCCGCATATCGTGCAGCGGCGCATATGGATACAGGCCGATCAGCTGATCAGTCTCGCCGACATTCCGGTACACGATCCGCATATTGTCGATAGTTTCCGATAGCCGCGTGAAGGCCGCGAGATACTCAGCATGCGTTGGCTGCGAATTGTGCATGAAGGTCAACAACGCCGTCTTCGACGTAATGATGTCCCGCCACTCGGCCTTCAAGGAATCCAGGAATGCCTGTCGCCGCTGATACATATTGGTGATGTAAGCAACGCCACACGTCGCAATCAGCAAACTCATGTCCTTCAGGTACTCGTAAATATCCTTGCAGACTGTCGCCAAAATGGTCCCTTTCAACTGCGGGATATGTTCAGCCCCTTTCGCCAGCATCGAGATCAGCAGCAACACAAACAGGACGCAATAAATCCACCGCATCGATCGGCGCAAGGACGAACGTGTCATGACGATAAATTCCCCGCAAAACCTGAAGCACTCGGATGCAGCATCGGCCGATATCCCGCCTGCAATATGGCAACAACAGCAGGCGGCGTCAGCACCGCAACCTCAGCCGCCACAGGTCGCGGCACTCCAGACGCATAACCCTCAAAACGCCAGCGCAGCATCTGTTGGCGCAGCACCAGATGTGGCGCACCAAGCCAACGAATAAATACTCCATCCGGCAACGCGCCAATGGCTCCAAAAGTAACACGTTTCGACCCAACCGTCGTCAGCCGCTGACTGTGCAACACACGATCCATGTTCGGCGCAGACGGCTGAGTTTGGCCAACCCACAAGTCCTGAAAGCGCAACGCGTCAATCCGTCGGCACTCGAAACACGGCCGATGCCCGGCTGCAAACGCAGTCGCTTCATCCAAAAAAAACAATTCGGTAAACTTCCCCGGTTGCAAGAGTGTCCGGCGCCGGTTTTTAAACTGCAGCACGCAACAGATCCACTGCCGGTTCGCCCAGTGCCGATCCTTCAACGTCCGATCTGGATGGTGAAAACACCCGCCGCGATTGCCGTACATCAGCCCCCGCGCAGGCGTCGCAATGATCTCGCCTTCCGGTGACACGCGGTTCTGAAATGGCATGGATTAGCCGTTCATCGACAAGATCAGACCCGTTTCCGGACGCTGCCGTCCTTCTAACACATCAATGTAAGCCGCCAGCGTGGCAGCCGAACCTTGTCGCATTTCGACCTTCAACCACGACCCGGCACTCCCCAGCATCGCCATCCAGACGCTAGCAAACCGCTGTTCCAGCCCACCCGGTCCCCATTCGGTTGCCCGCTTCTGGATTTGGCTGGGCGCAAAAAAGAACACCGGTTTTGCGCCTGGCAAGTTCATCCGGCCGGCCAGGCCTTCCCAGTGCGTCCCACCGACCCGGCACGAATACATGAGGTTATCACCGAACTGCGTATGCACTTGAGTGAGAACATCAGCACTACCTGCCATATCGACATAGACACTCGGCACCGAGCCATCGAGCCCGCCAATTGCATTGTAGGTAACCACCCGGTCATACAGCCCCAGACCTTCCACAAACGCGCGGTTGCCACCCGAAGTCAGGCCGACCACTTGGACACCGGCCAACGCCAGCTTTTTCAGACACAGCGCCAACCCGAGTGACGTCTTCGAAGATGCACTCGATACAAGCACCTGCTGCGCCCCGAACAGTTTGTTGTCGTCCAGAAAATCCGCGATCAAGAACGACGTCATCACCAACGGTCGCAGGATCATCTGCACCGCTTCACGCTCTTTCGCATATCCCGGATCGCCGGCCGTGCGTTCATAAACATTGTAAACCGCCGGCAACGCCGCCCGATGCGCGCTGGCATCGACAAATCGCTTTGGGCCAACCCGATCCGCTGTCACCACCAAGTGCGACGCCATTGGAAAATAACCGTAGCAGCGCTCGCCCACCGCCAACCCCGGCGTAGCCGTCGCCACGACATCAGCAAAGCCCCAAACTGGAATCTGGCCATAGCCAGCGCTTGCTGGAAAGAAGTTCCAATACGACATCGACTGCCCGAACGCCGCGTAGGTGATGTTATTGGCGGTCAATGCAAACCCATCGATAGCCAGCAGCGTCTGGCCCGCCGCCACCACAGCCCCGACATCGATTTCCGCCCTGACAACCTGCGCCTCGCGCAGTTTCTCGCGCTTCACCTCGAGGCTGGTATTGGTAACCATCTGGGCAGACTGAGGCATTGTCCATTCCTTGCTAGCTGGATCGGAGTTATCTGACTGCAAAATCAGAAAGCATCAAAGCAAAAAAATCGCACCTGACGGCACCACTTTCAGTGTCGGCTACGCTGGGTCAAATCTCAGAATTCGAACCAACCAGCCGGGCAATGTCTGACCCGACGAGCCTGATGGCAACACAATCCCTTACCGCAGCGCAACAAAATCAGCTATCATTGGCTCAACCGCCGCCGAGGATCGCTTCACGATGTCAACTGCCCCAGCTCAACCGAAGATCGATAGTCCCTGGTTGTTTAGAACCTACGCCGGGCACTCAACCGCAGCCAAATCCAATGCTTTGTACCGTATGAACTTGTCGCGCGGGCAAACCGGACTGTCCATCGCCTTCGATCTGCCAACCCAGACCGGCTATGATAGCGATCACAGCTTAGCGCGCGGCGAGGTCGGCAAAGTCGGAGTTCCGGTTTCACACATTGGCGATATGCGGACGCTGTTGGACGGTATCCCGCTTGCGACCATGAATACATCAATGACCATCAACGCAACCGCCGCTTGGTTGCTCGCCATGTATGTCGCCGTCGCCGACGAAACCGATCAACCGCGCATGAGCCTCACCGGAACGATTCAAAACGACATCATCAAAGAATATCTCTCACGCGGCACCTATATCTTTCCTCCCGCCGCATCACTGAAACTGATCCAGGACACGATCGTCTTCGCCGGCATTGTCTTGCCAAAATGGAACCCAACCAACGTTTGCTCCTACCACCTACAGGAAGCCGGCGCGACGCCGGTCCAGGAACTGGCCTTCGCACTCGCGACCGCCATCGCCGTTCTCGACACCGTCAAAGCTTCCGGCGAAGTCAAACCCGAAGCCTTCGGCGCCATGTATGGCCGCATCTCCTTCTTCGTAAACGCGGGCCTGCGCTTTGTTACTGAAATCTGCAAAATGCGGGCATTTACTGAGCTGTGGGAGGAAATAGGTCGCACGCGGTACGGTGTCACCGACCCCAAACACCTGTTGTTCCGCTACGGCGTCCAGGTCAATTCGCTTGGCCTGACTGAACAGCAACCGGA
This sequence comes from Hyphomicrobiaceae bacterium, assembly GCA_043719045.1. Lineage (GTDB taxonomy): Bacteria > Pseudomonadota > Alphaproteobacteria > Rhizobiales > Hyphomicrobiaceae > JABFRJ01. Next base: position 3,354 of record JAYSUN010000142.1, read on the forward strand.
AAACAACGTCACCCGCATTGTTCTCGAAATGTTGTCAGTGACTTTGTCGAAACGCGCCCGCGCCCGCGCCGTGCAACTCCCGGCTTGGAATGAAGCCCTCGGCCTCCCACGCCCGTTTGACCAACAGTGGTCACTGCGCATGCAGCAGATCCTCGCTTACGAGACTGACCTGCTGGAGTATGGCGACCTGTTCGACGGTTCGCCCGTGATTGCGCGCAAGGTCGAAGCACTTAAAGCCGAGGCCAAAACCGAACTTGCCGTCATCGACAAAATGGGTGGCGCCGTCGCCGCCATCGATTACATGAAGCGGCGCTTGGTCGAAAGCAATACAGCGCGTCTCCGCCGGATTGAAGCCGGCGATCAAGTCGTAGTCGGCGTCAACCGCTACCAAGAGAGCGAGGCGTCGCCCTTGGCGGGCGGAGCCGCAGCCATCGAAGTTGTTGATCCCCAAGTCGAAGCTGACCAAATCGACCGCCTGAAACACTGGCGCGCCGAACGCAATGCCAAAGCTGCTACTTCCGCGATGATCGCCCTCGAAGCTGCATCCAAAGAGGGCCGCAACATTATGGAAGCCTCCATCGCGTGCGCCAAAGCCGGAGTTACGACTGGCGAATGGGGCACCGCCCTGCGCCAGATTTATGGTGAATACCGCGCCCCGACCGGCGTCGGTCAAGGTGCGTCCATTAACTCCAGCAACCTCCAGCACATTCGCTCGGCTGTCGAAGCCGCGTCGGAAAAGCTTGGCCGTCGCATTAAACTCCTGGTCGGCAAACCCGGCCTCGATGGCCACTCCAACGGTGCCGAACAGATTGCCGTGCGCGCCCGCGATTGTGGCATGGAAGTGGTCTATGAAGGCATTCGACTAACGCCCGCGCAGATCGTCCGCACGGCCGTCGATGAATCCGTTCATGTCGTCGGCCTGTCGATTCTCTCCGGCTCGCACATGCCACTTGTGCGCGACGTCATGGACCGCATGCGCAAGGAAGGCCTCGACGACATCCCGGTCATCGTTGGGGGGATCATCCCGCCCGAGGACGCGGCGCTGCTGAAGTCCTACGGGATCGCCGCCGTCTACACGCCCAAAGATTTCGACCTCAATGCCATCATGGCCGATATCGTGCGGTTGGCAACGGGGGGCGTAACACCCGAATGACGGATGGCGCGCATGCGCACGACGCGGGAATGACGGATCTGAGGGGTAACCAAGTGGTTTCCAATTCCAACTTGCAAACCGCCAAAGCCTTGATCCTCGGCATGAAGCCGGTCATGTAGGCAGCACCCCATCGGATTGACCGGAACACAACCCATGTCAACGCCACCGCTTATGCCAAAACCAGTGCCAAAGCCGCCCGCCGACTGCGCCGATCTCGCCGACGTGCGCACCGAAATCGACCGGTTGGATTCAGCCCTGGTCAAGCTGATCGGCGAGCGTTTCGGCTACGTCGAACGCGCTTGGCAAATCAAACTGAAGGCCAAACAAGAAGCCAGCGTCCCTTGGCGCAACCAACAGGTCATCGACAAAGTCCGCGCCCGCGCCATTGCCGAAGGAGTTCCGCCCGATCTCTGCGAAGCCCTTTGGCGCCAGATGATCGGGTGGTTCATCCAATACGAGGAGGAAAAATTGCGCGACGAACTTGAGGGCGGGGCAAAGTCCTGACTCCCCAACCGATCCGCACCCTTCACATCCAACCGGCTGAAGCTCCCATTGCCATGTCTCGCACAGCCTTCACCCCAGCCCCGACATCGACCTCCCCTGGCACGGCGGCCCCGTTCGAGCCGGGCAACCGGGGATATTTTGCCATTGGCGCTGAACGCACGTCCAAATCCCTGAACCTTGGCAACATCATGCGCTCAGCCCATGGCTTTGGCGCAGCGTTCACATTCACGGTCGGCGCCATGTATCAAGCCCTGGAAGCCCGTGCGGACACCTCAAAAGGCCAGTGGCACCTGCCGCATTACAACTGGGCAACTCTCGCCGAACTGCGACTGCCGCAAGGCTGCGTCTTGGTCGGCGTCGAACTCACCGACGATGCTATTGATCTGCCAACCTTTAGACATCCCCTGCGGGCCGCCTACGTGCTCGGGCCGGAAAAAGGCTCCCTGTCCGACCCACTCATCGCAAAATGTCAATTCGTCATTAAAATCCCGACCCGATTTTGCCTTAACGTCGCCATGGCCGCGGCCATCGTGATGTACGACCGCGTGAAACAGGTCAACTATACGCCGCGACTCCCATAGCGTTTCTTAACCACCGCGCGTTATCCCGATTCAACCACTCGCGAACGCAGCTATCCACCGTGCACATTCTTTACGTCACCCAGACCTTTGCACCCGAGGCGACGGCACAGGCCAACCGTGCGCTTGCACTGGTGCGGGCGTGGGCCAGCACAGGCGTCCAGATCACCATCTTGACCACCGCACCGCGAAGTGTCGAACACGGATTTTCATCAGGCTACCGCAATCATCTGTACCACAAACAGTCCGTCCCAGGATTTGATATCATCCGCGTCTGGTCGACCAAACAGCGCAGCGCCTCGTTCGCCATTGCAGCCGAACTGCAATCCAGCCGCCTGCCAAAAGTCGACGTCATCGTTGCTCATGTGCCGCCATCGGGCATCGCAATCATGGCTGAGCGGCTTGCCCACCGGACACAGGTACCTCTGATTCTGGACCTCGCAGCCGAATCCACGTCCATCGCCCACCGGCTACGTCACCGCGTTATGCAACGCACCATGGCTAAGGCCATACATGTCTTTGCGACCAGCAGCGCAAAAAAGTTTGAAGATCCGGCCTCGAGCCGATTGAGCGTCATTCCACCCGGCACCGACCTCAGCCTATTCCAGGTCCCGGTTTACCCCATCGAATTTCGCCGCATCCATAGTCTGACAGGAGTCTTCGTTGCTGGCTACGTCGGCCCGCTGGACGACGACCTGGATCTGCACACCATCGTGAATGCCGCAACTTTGACCCGTGACGATCCACATATCGTCTGGCTGCTCGCCGGCACTGGGCCCGCACGTCAAAAACTGTTGGCTCAAAAAGCCTCACTCGGCTTGAACAACCTTGTCTTCGCCACCCCGAAAAGCCGCGAAGAATTGCCCATTGTTTGGAGCGCCATCGATGCAGCGATTGTTCCGTTGAAGCACCACGAGTCCACCCAACTTAGATCACTGCAATCGGTTTCAGCGACATGTCTCGATGCAATGGCCATGCGCCGTCCCATCATCGGCACCAACATCGGCGCTGTCCGCGTGCTGCTTGAGACGGCCGGTTGCGGTTTGACTGTTGGTCCAGGCAATGCCGAAGATCTTGCAGCCGCTGTCCGCCGCTTGGCAATCGATCCGGCCCTGGCGTTGGAATATGGCACCAACGCCAGAACTCACGTTGAGGAACATCACGACCAGCACAAGCTAGCCCTCATGATCCTGAACACTATACACCAGTCCATAGCGAAAAGCTGACCGCGGCACCTTTCGCCAAGCAGCATGATGCGACCAACGCGGCAGTTGCAGCCGACCACTCAAGGACTGTAGGAAGGTTACCGAGACGAAGGCCAGGGCGCGCTGCGGCACCAATCGGCCCGTTATTCAGGGAGCCAAACTGCGATGACTGACACCATTTACAACATTCCAGCCGAGTGGAAATCGAAGGCCTGGGTCGATAACGAGAAATACCTCAGCCTCTACAAGCGCTCCATCGACGATCCATCAGGTTTCTGGGGCGAAATGGGTAAACGCATCGATTGGATCACACCCTACACGAAGGTCAAAAACACCTCATATGACCCGTCCAACGTCTCGATCAAATGGTATGAGGACGGAACCCTCAACGTCTCAGCGAACTGCATCGACCGTCACTTGCCCAAGCGCGGCGATCAAGTCGCCATAATCTGGGAAGGCGATGACCCGACTCAGGACGAAAAAATCACATACCGTCAACTGCACGACCGGGTCTGCAAGTTCGCCAATGTCTTGAAGGCGAACGGCGTCAAGAAGGGCGATGTCGTTACCATCTACTTGCCGATGATTCCCGAGGCGACCTACGCGATGCTGGCCTGCGCGCGCATTGGCGCTGTCCACTCGATCGTCTTCGGCGGCTTCTCTGCAGAAAGTCTGGCCAACCGCATCGACGACGCCGACTGCAAATTTGTCATTACCGCCGATGAAGGCATGCGCGCAGGCAAAGCCGTGCCACTGAAAAAGAACGCCGATGAAGCCCTCAAGAAAACCAAAGGCGGCGAACGGATGCTTGTCGTCCGTCGCACCGGCGGTCAGGTCGCGTGGACCCCGGGTCGCGATATCTGGCTGCACGAGGAACTGGTCAAAGTCGGACCTGATTGCCCACCCGTTGCAATGAACGCGGAAGATCCGCTGTTCATTCTGTACACGTCTGGTTCGACCGGTAAACCTAAAGGTGTCCTCCACACCACCGGCGGCTATCTCGTCTATGCATCGATGACCCATCAATACGTTTTCGACTACCATGATGGCGATATTTATTGGTGCACTGCCGATGTGGGTTGGGTCACCGGCCACAGCTACATTGTCTACGGCCCACTCGCCAACGGCGCGACCACGTTGATGTTCGAGGGTGTCCCAAACTACCCAACGCCGTCACGCTTCTGGCACGTCATCGACAAATGGAAAGTCAACACCTTCTACACAGCCCCGACGGCACTGCGGGCCCTGATGGGAGCGGGCGACCAGTTTGTTCAGCGCACCTCACGGGCATCCCTGCGCCTGCTCGGCTCAGTCGGTGAGCCGATCAATCCAGAGGCCTGGGAATGGTACCACCGCGTCGTCGGCGACGGCCGTTGCCCCATCGTTGATACTTGGTGGCAAACTGAAACCGGCGGCATCCTGATCACACCTCTGCCCGGCGCCACCAAGACCAAACCCGGCTCGGCAACGCGGCCGTTCTTCGGTATCAAGCCCGCATTGGTGGATGACAAGGGCGCAGTCCTGGAAGGCGCCGCCTCCGGAAACCTCGTCATTACCGATAGCTGGCCCGGGCAGATGCGCACGGTCTATCGCGACCATAAACGCTTTGTCGAAACCTACTTCTCGACGTATCCAGGCACGTACTTCACCGGCGACGGCTGCCGCCGCGACAAAGACGGTTATTACTGGATCACCGGCCGCGTCGATGACGTCCTCAACGTCTCCGGCCATCGCCTTGGCACAGCCGAAGTCGAGAGCGCACTCGTCGCCCACCCAGCTGTTGCTGAAGCCGCTGTCGTCGGTTATCCGCACGACATCAAGGGCCAAGGCATCTATTGCTATGTGACTCTGATGACTGGCACGCAGCCAACTGACGATCTGCGCAAAGAACTCATCGCACACGTGCGTAAAGTCATCGGACCAACCGCAACCCCGGATCAACTCCAGTTCTCACCTGGCCTGCCCAAAACTCGCTCGGGCAAGATCATGCGTCGGATCCTCCGCAAGATCGCTGAAGACGATTTTTCGAACCTTGGCGACACCAGTACGCTAGCCGAGCCAGCCGTGGTCGATGACCTCGTCAAGCACCGGCAGAACAAGCGGGCGTGAGACGCAACCGGACCCCGACAACGCCACTCCGCCCAACCGGACTTGAAACTCGCTGGGCGGAGCAATTGGTCAATCAAACTTTCCCTAAACCCAACGCATCAGCAACCAGCGCCTTTTGTTCGGCGGCATGGCGGCTGGCCTGACCGGTAGCTGTCGACGCCGACGCATGACGGCCGGAGTAAGTCGCGCGCTTCGTCTTGGCGCCGGGCACGTGTGCTAAAACCCACTCGATGTTTGGCTCGACAAACGTCCAGCCGCCCATGTTACGAGGCTCTTCTTGACACCAGACAACTTCGGCAGCCTTAAAACGGTTCATCTCCGCCACCAGCGCCTTGGCCGGGAACGGATACAACTGTTCGACGCGCATCAAATAAACGTTGTCAATGCCGGCAGCCTCACGTGCGTCGTACAGGTCATAGTAGACCTTGCCGGAACACAGCACGACACGTTTGATCTTGTCATCTGCCACCAACTTGATCTTCTCAGCGGGTAACGTCTGTGCATCATCCCACAGCAAACGGTGGAAGCTGGTGCCAGCGCCCATTTCGTCCAACCGTGAAATCACCCGCTTGTGCCGCAGCAGCGATTTCGGCGTCATGAGAATCAGCGGCTTGCGTACCTTGCGCTGCAACTGACGGCGCAGAATGTGGAAGTAATTGGCCGGAGTCGTGCAATTCGCCACCTGCCAGTTATCTTCCGCCGATAACTGCAGAAACCGCTCGAGCCGCGCCGACGAGTGCTCCGGCCCCTGACCTTCGTAACCATGCGGCAGCAAGCAAACCAAGCCCGACATCCGCAGCCATTTTCGCTCGGCCGAACACAGGAACTGGTCAAACAGCACCTGCGCACCATTGGCAAAATCACCAAATTGAGCTTCCCACATAACGAGCGCGTTCGGCTCGGCCAGCGAGTATCCATACTCAAAACCGAGCACGGCTTCTTCCGACAACATTGAATTGATGACTTCGAAACGTGCCTGATCCGGTGCGACGTGCTTCAGCGGCGTATAGTGCCGCTCCGTCTCCTGATCGGTTAATACGGAGTGACGTTGCGAGAACGTGCCCCGCTCACTATCTTGGCCGGAAAGACGCACGGCATACTTCTCTCGCACGAGAGAGCCAAACGCCAAACTTTCGGCCATCGCCCAATCTACACCTTCCCCCTGCTCGACCATCTTGCGGCGGTTTTCGAGCAAGCGCTGGATCGTTTTGTGCGCGTTGAAGTCGCCGGGTATAGCCGTCAAACGCCGCCCGACCTCTTTTAAAACGTCCACCGCGACGCCAGTATTGCCGCGGCGGGCCTCATCTTCTTCGCCACCGATCCCGGACCACCGACCATCTAACCAATCAGCTTTATTCGGTTTGTAAGCTTCAGCCACAGCCAACTCAGCGTCCAGATGCGCGCGGAAATTCGCATGCATGGCATCGACTTCGCCTGGCGACATCGTGCCTTCGTCGACCAACTTCTTGGCATACAGCGACACCGTCGTCGGATGTTTCTTGATGGCGCGATACATCAGCGGTTGCGTGAACGCCGGTTCGTCAGTTTCATTGTGTCCATGGCGTCGGTAGCAGATCATATCGATAACCACCGGCTTCTGAAACTTCATACGGAATTCAATGGCGATCTTCGCCACGTGCGTCACTGCTTCAGGATCATCCGCATTGACATGAAAAATCGGTGCTTCGACCATTTTCGCAACGTCAGTGCAGTACGGCGACGAGCGCGAGAATTTTGGATTGGTCGTAAATCCAATCTGATTGTTGATCACAAAATGGATCGAGCCGCCGGTGCGATGACCCCGGAGACCGGATAAACCAAGACATTCAGGCACGACGCCTTGCCCAGCAAACGCGGCGTCGCCGTGGATCAACAGAGGCAACACAGCGCGACGGTCATTCGGCAAACAACCATGTTGGTCCTGCTTGGCACGCACTTTACCCAACACCACTGGATCGACAATTTCCAGATGCGAGGGATTGGCTGTCAATGACAAGTGAACGTTGTTGCCATCGAACTCGCGATCAGACGAGGCACCCAGGTGATACTTCACGTCGCCTGAGCCCTCGACGTCGTCTGGTTTGAACGACCCTCCGCGAAACTCGTTGAAGATAGCCCGCATCGGCTTACCCATGACATTGGCAAGCGTCGACAGGCGGCCGCGGTGGGCCATCCCAATAACAATCTCTTTGACGCCCAACTGCCCGCCGCGTTTTATGATCTGCTCGAGCGCTGGCACCATTGATTCGCCGCCCTCAAGGCCGAACCGCTTCGTGCCGGTGTATTTGACGTCGGCAAACTTCTCAAAGCCTTCAGCTTCAATCAGCTTATTCAGGATGGCTTTTTTGCCCTCGGGCGTGAAGCGAACGTCCTTGTCGACACCCTCCATCCGCTCCTGCAACCAAGCCTTGGCAGCGGGTGACGTGATGTGCATGAATTCGACACCGATATGCCGGCAATACGTGCGCTTCAAAATCTTCAGGATCTGACGCACCGTCGCCATCTCGAGGCCAAGAACCTTGTCGATAAAGATCAGCCGATCAAGATCAGCTTCGGTAAAACCGTAAGTTTCAGGCCGCAGCTCCTTGTGCATCTTGCGCTCGGTCAGATCCAGCGGATCAAGATCCGCGATCAGGTGGCCCATCACGCGATAAGCGCGAATCAACATCAACGCGCGGATCGAATCCTGCGTCGACCGATGGCTGGCCGTTGGGGTCAGATCAAAGCCGGCCTGCTGTGCGCGCGCCTGCACTTTCTCGCGGATTTCATCCTCGCTGGACGTGTAATCGGCACCAAGCGCACCCAGCATATCCCTATCGTCAAGACCCACGTGTCCGTGACCGCGATGTTGACCGTTACCGCGTACGTTCGGATCCTGAACACTTTCAAAAAAACGCCGCCACTCCTCGCTCACCGACGCCGGATTTTTCTCGTACCTCTCCTGCATCTGCTCGATGTAAGCGGCATTTGCGCCATCGAGAAAGGCCGTTTGCAGGAATGCCGTGTTCGCGGGTTGCCGGTTCGCCATTATCTTTGCCCGGGATTGTCCCGGCCCCTGAGGTGTCTCATCAGCGCAGCTGATTCTCGTAGTCATGCCACCGAAGCATAAGCCTCCGGTGCAAACAGATCTCGCTTCGTTTGGTGGATATAGAAGGTATTGAGGCTGCCGTATGTCCCAACTACGAGTTTGTCTTCCACATAAGCATACGGTTGGTAGCCCAGTCCGATCAGCTGTGCGGCGTCGACGTCCGGTTTATTGTTTTCCATCAAAACCACTGGCTTGTGGGCCGCGAACATCGCACTGCCACCGCGAATGACTGCTGGCTCGAGGCCTTGCACATCAATCTTGATAAAGGCTGGCTTCAGACTGAAACTATCAAGGGTCGCAACCTCACACTCGAATGTTCGGATCTCTTGATGCCTGCCATCAAATCCCAGCAGGCGCTCCGGGTTGAGAAACTGAGCCGCTTCCTCCCGCTTGAATGACGCCAGCCCGTCGAATGGCACGCCCTTGTAGTACGGCACATGCAGTTCAAACCGCCCTGGCGCATCTCCAAGCCCAAAAGCCTTCAAAGTGAGGTGCAGATCATTTGGATGCCGCCGCCTGATCACCTCGCTCAGCAAAGGATTCGGCTCAAACGCAACGATCGGCGCCAACGGCTGAAATAATCGGGTTGACGCAATCGATTCACCGCGATTGGCGCCCGCATCAATGCAGACATAGCTCGCAGGCAACCGGAAGTGTCTTAGGATCCGAAAATCCGGCTCGACCGGCCGATGCAACAGACGGTTGAGCCGCGCCGTCAGCGACGGTTTCCGACCCGTTGTGCGCTGCACCTCGACGTAGGCCGCAGCTATCAGCGCTGACATTTTCATGAGGAACGGGGTCACAGTGCGAGTGAAGAAGAACGGCCAATTGGACCGAAACTGTCGCATACACGCGCCGGCAACTTTCCGCAATTGCACCGGCGCGCGCGATCCGACAGACTTTTTGCCGATCTGTCTTGGAATCAGATTTGAGAAACGGCATTAGTTGGCAACAGGAATCCGCGTATGGCTACTTCCATCAGACCACCTTCTTGAGAAACTCGGTCTTCAACACCACTGTGTTTCGTCCACTTCCGACCTCGATGTGGTTCGGATCGTCAGTTAAACGGACGCCTTTGTAAGTTGTTCCACGTTTGATCCCTCCGGTCGCGCCTTTGACCTTCAAGTCCTTGATGACGTTGACGGTATCGCCTCGTTCCGCTGACTGGGACCTCACGGCCGCCCATCCTTCAGAAATTCAATGTACGCCCGCAGTTGCTGCGCGCGTGCCCGGACAAAACTCATCCGCTGGTCAGCCATAATCGGCCCCCACATCGTACCAGAGAGTCCACCGCGCAACGCGTCTTGCAAGGCAAACTCTTTATCGCGCTGCGCAACCCACGCCCGCTGCGCCTGTCTGGCAGCTTCAAGTGACTTACCTTTCAAAGCCGCGACCAAATCCTTGTAACCAGCATTCAAGTCCATATCCCAGGCCATCTCAGCGTCAGCCGCGCATCCGATCATCCCCGCTGTTGACGAGTCAGCCGCAATGCACTTTTCAAAGGCCGCATCAATGGGATGTTGAGAGTCTTCGGCCGCCTGAGCCACCGATCCAAACAGGCCAACGGCCACCACAGCAGCTAACCGCCGCTTCATGGGATCCACCGTGTTGCCATATGCAACAACGTATCAAAACCGCGTTTCCACGTCCCTGCAGCCTTGACATCCTCCGCCGCATACAGAGGCACCTCGCTTGTCGCATCCGTCGACGACGTGACCCGTAACTTAGCCACCTGATCACCCTTGGCAATCGGCGCTTTCAGCGGTCCATTGTAAACAATTTCAGCCCTAAGTTTTTGATTGGCCGGGAACCGCGGCAGGACCACCATCACGCCACCGTTGCCGATCAGCGGCACGCTCATCCGGTCGCCACCCCAAACCCGGGCTTTGCCGACTGTTTCACCCGCTTCAAAAAGCTTGAATTCCCCGAACGATCGAAAACCCCATTCAAACAAGCGCCGCGCCTCTTCCTTACGGTCTTCCTGCGTTGCCAATCCGTTGATCACCAGGATTAAACGGCGCTCACCCTGCCTGGCCGATCCGACAATACCGTAGCCAGACTCTTTAACGAAGCCAGTCTTCATGCCATCTGCGCCAATATTCATGAAAAGCAACGGATTGCGATTGATGAACTTGTGTTTCCGATACGGGAAATCTCTGACCGAAAAAATCGCGTAATAGTCTGGGAATTCGCGGATCAGGTAGCGCCCTAGAAGTGCCAACTCGCGCGCCGTCATTTGGTGGCCTGGCTGATACAAACCCGTTGAATTGGTAAACGTTGACTTGGTCAAGCCAAGCCGACGCGCCTCGTCATTCATTTGTTTGGCGAAGGCACCCTCTGACCCAGATATCCCTTCGGCAAGCGCAATCGCCGCATCATTGCCCGACTGGATAATCACGCCCTTGATCAACTCTTCGACCCTGACCCGCGTGTTTACCGGCACCAACATGGCCGATGTGCCGGATGGACCACCGCCAGTTCGCCATGCGAATTCACTCATCAGGAATTCATCTTCAGGCTTGATCGTCCCCTGTTTCAAGGCCCGAAACGTTACCGCCAGCGTCATGAGCTTGGACATGCTTGCGGGAGGCGCAAGTTCATCCGCGTTGTGCTGAAACAAAACCGCGCCAGAATCTGCGTCGATCAAGATCGCTTGCCGGGCCTTGATGGTAAACTCTGCCTGCTGCGCCGCAGCCGCCGTCCCAACCCGAGGCTGTTGAGCCAGGGCTTGTGACCCAGTCGCAACTGCCAATAAGGCCGCCGCAAAGATACGTCGAAAGCCAAATTCAAACAGCAATTTCAACATTTTATGTAGGTCCAGAGCAAGCGCACAATGCGATCGCAGCACGCCAATCCATACAGCCGAGAGAGTCGCGCAATCATCGCGTTATGCCGCGCTCAGGTCAATGGATGCACGCGGCTTTGTCACTTGATTTCATTAAATCGTTCAATGAGAAAGCGCCGCGGCCGGAGGGCCTGTCCGCCGCTTGCAAGCTTTCCGGCGCCTGTCTACAAGCGCGCATGGCCCGACAATTGTCCAACTCTCGTGCAACTAAACCCGCAGTACCTGCCCCAAAAGTGCGCCGTGCGGCTGCTAAAAAGCGCGCCCCAACGATTGGGCTTGTCTCGCTCGGCTGCCCGAAAGCGCTGGTTGATAGTGAGCGCATCGTCACACAACTGCGCTCCGAAGGCTATCAGTTGTCTGGCGACTACAAGGGCGCAGATGTTGTCATCGTCAATACCTGTGGGTTCCTGGATAGCGCCAAACGGGAAAGCCTCGATGCGATCGGCGAGGCGATTGCTGCAAACGGCAAAGTCATAGTCACCGGCTGTCTCGGCGTCGAAGAGGCCCGCATCCGCACGGAACATCCGCGAGTTCTGGCTGTCACCGGCCCCCATCAATATGAGGCAGTTGTCCGCGCAGTTCACGACGTTGTTCCGCCGGAGCATGATCCGTATCTTGACCTCGTCCCACCCCAAGGCTTGCGCCTGACGCCACGCCACTATGCATATTTGAAGATTTCTGAAGGTTGCAACAACCGTTGCTCGTTCTGCATCATCCCCGCCATTCGCGGTGACTTGGCCAGCCGACCAGCCAATCAAATCATTGCCGAGGCTGAACGTCTGGTCAAAGCCGGTGTCAAGGAACTCCTCGTGATCAGTCAGGACACAAGTGCCTACGGTGTCGACATCAAGTATGCCGCCAGCACCTGGAAGGGCCGCGAAATCAAAGCCAAGTTCTATGATTTATCCTCCGCATTGGGCGACTTGGGTGCCTGGGTGCGCATGCATTACGTCTATCCCTATCCCCATGTCGACGACGTCATCCCACTCATGGCTGAAGGCAAAATCCTCCCCTATCTGGACATCCCTTTCCAACACGCAAGCCCACGAATCTTGAAGGCCATGAAACGCCCTGGCAACACCGGAAAAATCCTCGCGCGCATCCAATCCTGGCGCAAAACCTGCCCGGATCTTGCAGTCCGCTCGACCTTTATCGTTGGCTTCCCCGGCGAAACCGAAACTGAGTTTCAAGAGCTGCTCGATTTCGTCCGCGAAGCCAAAATCAACCGCGTCGGATGCTTCAAATATGAACCCGTCGAGGGTGCCAAAGCCAATGCGCTTGCGGGAGCCGTTCCGGAGGAGGTCAAGGAAGATCGTTGGCACCGGTTTATGGCGGCTCAGCAAGAAGTCTCGACCGCAATCATGGCCGGCCGCGTCGGCCGCACCATTGAAGTGCTGATCGATGAAGTCGACGAGGAAGGTGCTCTTGGTCGGTCAAAATGGGACGCGCCGGACATCGACGGGAGCGTCTTTCTGAACGGCGAAACCAGGCTCGAGCCCGGTGACATCGTTACGGCTAAAGTCGTCCGCTCAGATGCCTATGATCTTTGGGCCGAGCGCCAATCATAAACACTCATACACTCGTCCCACCTGGGACCACCGTTACGCGCCCGGCAAACATCGACCGTAGCGTGACGATATGGCTGGTGATGAACAGCGCGACGCCCGTAAGCGGCGACAGAGATGCCGCACCCAAAGGGCACCCCAAGCCAAAGCCATCGCAACCCTGAGACAACTCCGGGACCGCTAGGAATTGGACGCGGGCACAACTGCTCGCTTGGCATTGGCCTGCATGACAGCCAACGCACACGATGCCACACGGCACAGTTCAGAGTCAGCCCGACTGGTCAAAACCAATGGCATTTTGGTGCCAAGAACGATGCCAGCGCATTCCGCTTTCGCCAGGTAGACCAGCTGTTTATAGAGCATATTGCCAGCCTCGAGATTTGGCACCACGAGAATATCGGCTTGACCGGCCACCGGCGACACAATGCCCTTGATGCTTGCAGCCTCTACCGAAATTGCATTGTCGAACGCCAATGGCCCATCAACCAGCGCCCCCGTGATCTGACCACGATCAGCCATCTTGGACAAAGCAGCGGCCTCAATGGTGCCGGGAATCAAAGGATTGACGGTCTCGACCGCTGACAGGATACCGACCAATGGCTTTGCCACACCCAGCACCTGGGCCAAGTCAATCGCATTCTGGATGATGTCGCGTTTGACCATCAGATCCGGGCTGATATGGACCACGCAATCAGCCAGCAGTAACGGTTTTGAATAGGTTGGTACATCGAAATAGAATGCATGACTGATGCGACGACCAGGCATCGAGCGACTCTCTCGCGACGTGACGGCACCGAGCATTTCGTCGGTATGCAGGCTGCCCTTGACGATGATTGAAGCCTTCCCATCACGACACAAAGCGACGGCTGCGGCAGCAGCAGCAACCGGATTTGGACCCGTGTCGACGATTTCAAACGCAGAAATATCAATCTGCTGCGTCTTAGCAATCTGA
>JAYSUN010000143.1:0-2087 GCA_043719045.1 Hyphomicrobiaceae bacterium
CAGGTGCGGCATTTGGCCGCAGCGCGGCTACGCGACGGTACGCACGAGGCTTCGCTGTCAGCGAGACTTGAGTTCGCGATTGGGCGAGCGACTTTGTACAGCAGCTGTGCGACCGAGGAAGAGATCAGGCTTGAGGCGTGACAAGCGACTTCTTTGACCGATGCCAGCTTGGACTTCAGAGGCGCCTCCAGGAGCACGCGGCGACGCCATTTCAAGCGTGAACGAGCAGACGCCAAATTGGCGCAGAGAACCGCCGGTGGGTCGCCATTCTTGTCGGGGTCGGTGCTCCGCTATCGCTTTGGCCTTGCATAGGAAAAAAATCTGCGCAGCTTGAGGAAATGCTGTTCATAGCCGTGATAACTCAGCGCACCCAGCGCCACTGAACCAACTATGCTCAAGACGAAAAACAGGGTGGTCCCAGCGAGGCTGCTACGGACTCCCATGAGTTGCGGTACTTGTGCAGCTTGCAATGCCAGCAGTAGTGGCCAATGCAGGACGTACGTGCCGTAGCTGTATAACCCGATGCGGGTCAACCACGGCCAGGTTAGGGCGCGTTGAAGAGTCCCATATTGATTGCTTGCTGCCAAGACGAGAAGGCTGGCAAAGAAGAAATTGAGCATGCTGTGACCAGCTATCAGAACGAACCTAGAAGTCGGGTAAAAAGCACCGACACTCAGGAAAGTCACCAACAGTGCGCCGATCAATGGAAGCACAGCCCACCGCGCGAATCGAATAAAAAAGGCCCATTGCGTACCCCCAGCATGCCGCGCCACCGCAATCAAGCTACCCAGCGCTAGTCCATCCAGCCGCATGAAGGTCAGCCGATAAGCGCCCCAGAAATCGAGGCCGTTCGCAAGCCACAAGGCACGTGCGACCGGACCGAGCACGATCAATACCAAGCACGCAACGATCAAACCTCTGGATGAGGCTCGGCGGACTAGCCACGGCCACACCATGTAGAACTGCTCCTCGATTGCCAGCGACCACAACGTGTCGAATACCCCGAAAGATTGAACAATGGCAAACGCCAACGCCACATTCGACATATAGAAAAACAGCCATCCGAGGTGATCCAACGACTGACCACCGAGTCCCTTGAACGGCGGTGGCAAGAGCGGCAGCACGACAACGCCAACCAGGAGTACACCAAAATGCAGTGGAAGAATCCTCAGAACGCGTCGCCAATAGAAAAGCCTGTAATAGGACGGTTCAAGACGCGAAGACAGCAGGATTGAAGTGATCAGGAATCCAGAGATGACGAAAAAAAGATCCACGCCCGCCCAACCGGCGTCCAAGGATCGATTGACTAATTCGCCCAACGGCCAAGGCAAGACCGAGCGAAAATTCGAGGGGCTACCGAAATGATGTAGCAACACCATAAGGATCGCCAGCCCGCGCAATCCGTCCAATGCGGGAACATGCGCAATCGCCCCGCCAGTAGCGGGTCGCAGCGCGGCCTGCAGTGTGGCGACGACCTGCGTCATGCAATGGCCGGCGCAGTTGATCGGCGCCGGCCGGGGATGGCGCGAGGGATCCGCAGGCCCAATCGTCTTTCCAAAATCCATGTGCGAAAGCAAAGCATTTGTCCGGGCCGCATGCCGACATGCATGCACAACGCCGTGCCGCTATGCCAATTACTGTTCCGAATCCAGGCAAGCGTCATCGTGAATTCATTGCTTCGCATGTGTTGATCTCGATCGTGCAAGGGAAGGGTACATATGATGGCACGCAATATCGGGCGAAGAGGTGGCACGCCCTGCCGGCGGCTGCCGATCGTGATCATCCATACCCGTTCGCGAAACGCCGACCGCTTTGCGAATCAGCCATTTCCACCTGCTTCAACAATTTGTTGGTGATGGAATGAATGACGCTGGTCGTTGGCACGCCAGTCACGGCGCCGTCCAGGCCTCGATCTCCGCCAGGCGTGAATAGTTCTTCATGGCCGAGTTGATCAACACGCGTACCGCGGTAGTGCTGATGGGAGCAAAGACTATCTGGCGCCAGACAAGATTGTTGCTGGTGACTTGCCCACCGGGCACGTCAATCCAACTCCCGCCACTCAGGTACTGCACCTGGAAATCGATGAG
>JAYSUN010000144.1:0-2082 GCA_043719045.1 Hyphomicrobiaceae bacterium
GCCACGATCGCGACCGCTCGGCGCTTCAATTTGACATTTGTCGGGGTCATCTCGACCATGATGCCACCATAAACGCGGCCCAGACGGATCATAATTCCAGACGACAACAGATTGAGAACCACCTTTTGCGCCGTCCCAGCCTTCATCCGGGTCGATCCGGCGATGACTTCCGATCCGGTATCAATCACGATCGGATGTTCAGCGGCTTCCAAGAGCGGTGTGCCAGGGTTGTTGGCAATGCCAATAGTCAACGCCCCACGACGTCGCGCACGGGCGATGGCTGCAATGGTGAAAGGCGTTGTGCCACTGGCGGCAGTCCCGATGACGACATCGGATTTGGCCGTCCGCAAGGTCTCGATCTGGCGCCGGCCATCCGCAATGTCGTCCTCCGCGCCGTCCGCACTCTGCATCAAGGCCGGTGGCCCACCTGCCAAAACAAAAGCCACGCGCTGTTGCGGCCAATTGAATGTCGGTGGCAGCTCACTGCCGTCCTGGACGCCGATGCGGCCAGAAGTCCCAGCTCCGACGTAGATCAGCCGGCCGGTTTTTCCGAGGCGGACGGCTGCGGCATCCACGGCTGTCGAAATCGCCGCCAACGCTGGACGCACAGCTGCTACCGCCGCCATCTGGCCATCCATCATCGCCGCCAATGCATCGGGCGTCGGCCAAGCATCCAAGCCAGCAAAGCGCGGATCAATTCGTTCTGTCTGCATCAGCATCGGTTTCGCCATGCGTTCTACCCTATTTGACGCCATTCACATGCCGTCGGCTGCTTGCGCAAGGTCGTGGGACGTGAGGTCGCCTTGAATTCTCCGCGTGGCCACGTCAGAACCGTAGCTATGACCCTCACTGAGCGCACCTGGAGCCAAGAACTCGCCAACCCGACGCGCTTTATGGCGCTTTCGGGGAAAGTCCTACCCTGGCTTGCGGCCGCGGCTGGGCTGACGCTGGCCGTCGGCTTGTATCTGGCATTGGTGAAATCGCCGCCAGACTACCAACAGGGCGAGACGGTCCGTATCATGTACATCCATGTGCCGTCGGCTTGGCTGTCGATGTTCGGATATCTGTTCGTGGCCGCTTCGAGTTTCGGTCTCCTGGTGTTTCGGCATCCGCTCGCCGACGTGTCGGCCAAAGCTGCAGCGCCGATTGGTGCTGCCTTTACGTTTCTGGCTTTGGTAACGGGATCGCTGTGGGGCAAACCCACCTGGGGGACCTACTGGATCTGGGACGCGCGCCTGACATCGGTGCTCATACTCTTCTTTCTGTATCTCGGCCTGATGGCGTTACGGTCGTCGATTGACGACGAGGCCTTGGCGGCCAAGATGACCGCTATTTTGGGCTTGGTCGGTGTGGCCATTTTGCCGGTGATTAAATTCTCGGTCGACTGGTGGAACACACTGCATCAACCCGCGAGCGTGGTGAAGTTGGGTGGGCCATCGATGCATCCAAGTATTCTCTGGCCGCTGATGATCAATGCCTTGGGGTTCACGCTATTGTTTGCGGCGCTGCATATGAAGGCGATGCAAAACGAAGTCATGCGCCGCCGCGTGCGTGCATTGCAGCTCGCTGAAGTTCAGCGCGCAGGGAGCGGCGCGTCATGATCACCTCGGCAACTCAGTGGACTTTCATCTGGGCCGCGTATGGGATTGCCGCAGTGGTGTTGGCTGGCCTGATTGCCTGGGTCATTGTTGATGGTCGGCGCCATCATGCGGCCATGCGCGGCTTGGAATCGCGCGGCGTTCGCCGCCGTTCGGCGGGAGGCGGATCGTCATGACGGTGGCCGACGTGCCGTGGTTGCGACTGCTGCCTGCGCTGTTCTTTGCGGGTCTTGCCGGTGTGTTTGCATTTTCGCTGCGCACGGCTGATCCATCGAAGCTGCCGTCAGCCTTGATCGGCAAGGCTGCGCCCAACTTGGTGTTGCCGGGTTTGCAAGGCCTGACCCGAGACGGTGCAGCGATGCCGGGGATGGCTGCGGCTGACTACGCCACCGGCACCGTCACGGTGGTCAATTTCTGGGCCTCGTGGTGCGCGCCATGTGTGGCTGAACATCCGCTCTTGATTGAGCTCAAGCGTCAAACCGGG